>NZ_JAFLMX010000056.1:0-16996 GCF_017849675.1 Alteromonas sp. AO-Serp | reverse complement strand
GTATTATTTGTAAACCAATGGTGCTGTGTGTAGTAATCAATAGGAAGATATACAAGTAATGGTTAGAAAGGAGTCGTTATGCCACAAGCGATATTGTAGGTTTATTAATAATGGCAACGGTGGCGGGTCTTGCTATGCCCGCAGGCGCTATTTTAGCGACTTATCAAAGCATTCAGCCTAAGTGGCTAGAAAAAGAGTTACGCCATGGTATTTTAGCGTTAGGAGCAGGAGCGCTAATTTCGGCGGTTGGCCTTGTACTTGTTCCTGAAGGCATAAAAGACGTATCGGTATTTGCGGCCATAATGTGCTTCGTGGGCGGTGCCTTAGCTTTTATGGCCCTTGATATTTACTTGGCGAAAAAGAAAACCGCTGGCAGTCAACTCGCCGCCATGCTTAGCGACTTCGTGCCTGAGTCTATCGCACTTGGTACTACGGCAGCGTTAGGCGGAGGTACCATGTTATTAGGCCTACTGATTGCAGTTCAAAACTTACCAGAAGGGTTTAATGCATATAAGGAAATGTTGCCAAAGAACAAGCAGCGCAGCACCAAACTCATTATTATCTTTGTATTAATGGCGCTACTTGGCCCCTTGTTTAGCTTGTTAGGCTTTTATTATCTAGCGCAGTTCCCCGTTGTAATGAGCGGTATAATGCTGTTTGCCGCAGGTGGAATACTTTATTCGGTGTTTCAGGATATTGCACCGCAAATTCGTATGGAAAACCATTGGCTTCCTCCGCTTGGCGGTATTCTTGGTTTTTTAGTGGGGATGATAGGTTTCATGCTCGAAGGCTAGCTTTTTAATAATTAGCTAGTTTTCGTAATTGGTAATTGCCAATAAAAAAGGCGTGTTGCTTACAACACGCCTTTTCATATCACTTATCGACAATTAGTTATCTATCGCTAGTTAGCTTGTACGCTCAATTGAAATATGTGCCAGCGCGATTAACGCCTCTTTATATTCAGAATCTTCAATAGCGTTTAAGCTGTTAATGGCCATTTGTACTTCTTTTTGCGCACATTCACGTGTGTAGTCCAAAGCACCGGTTTCTTCCATAATGCCTTGAATCCGCGTCAAGTGTGGTAGGCCATTGCTTTGTTCAATAGCTTCTTGAATAAGCGCTTTGTCGTCGTCATTTCTTGCGTGCCACATAGCGTAAAGTAATGGCAGAGTAGGCTTACCTTCAGCTAAGTCGTCGCCCGCATTCTTGCCCATTTCTTCGCTGTCAGCCATGTAGTCAAGTATATCGTCAGCTAGCTGAAAGGCTGTGCCTAGGTGCTTACCGTATTCTTGCATAGCGTGTTCAATGTGCTCATTTTGGTCGGTCAGCACAGCCGCTAACTGCGTAGCAGCTTCAAACAAACGCGCCGTTTTACCGTAAATAACATCAAAGTAACGAGCTTCTGTAGTGCTGGGATCGTTACAGTTCATCAGCTGTAACACTTCACCTTCAGCAATTTGGTTTGTGGCTTCAGACAGTATCTCCATAACGCGCATGCGTTTAAGGCTCACCATCATTTGGAAAGAACGGGTGTAAAGAAAGTCACCCACTAACACTGATGCCTGATTGCCAAAAATGGCATTGGCCGTTTCCCGCCCTCTGCGCATGGTCGATTCGTCAACTACATCGTCGTGCAATAGGGTAGCGGTATGAATAAATTCAACAATCGCCGCAAGGGTATGGTGATCGTTGCTGTCTATTCCCATAGCCCGCGCACTTAACACGGTAAGAAGTGGGCGTAATCGCTTGCCGCCACTGTTTACAATGTAAAAACCAAGCTGATTAATTAGGGCAACATCAGAGTCGACTTGTTGTTGAATCAGCTGGTTGACCGCCTGCATATCATCATTAGACAGGGCGCGGATTTGATCTATATCCATAGGCATGGCAATAAATACTTACTCTTACGTCTTGGGCAATTATTGGTGGCGATTGTACCTTAATCATCTGTACTATCCACCAAATTGTCTTAAAAAATGACGGCTTAACGCATTTACGTGTAATTCCTCAAATACGGTTAAACCAGATGTGAAAAAGGTGGGGCTGCATTCTTCATATAAATTCTGTTCCGTGTTTAGCGGTTTGCCGCATGTACGCCCCCTTAATCATGCGATCACATGCAATTATAGGTGCTCTCGATAATTTTTCCTGTTAAGTCGCTATTTTTTGACGTTTGTATGAAGAAAACGAAGTGTTTAAGAGCAACTTTTTTTGTGATTTAGGGGAGTAGCGTTGCCCCAAGTCACAGAAACAAAGTGCGGAAGTAGGAATAATAAAAACGATCCAATTTGCGGGATCCAACAACTCGATCGCAGTCTGATCGCAATTCATATTTGAGGATCGTTTGCCGATCTCGCTCGCGTGATCTTGCGCCGTTTGGATCGCATTTTTATGTAATTTGACCTATCAATATTTCCATTTTGATTTAATACGACCTAAAAATTTTTACTGTTTTTTCAAAAAAATTTGTGAATTTTTAACGGTTTTTGGGCATTTGAAGCTGCATCAAATACGCAATTGGGGCATAATTCGCCCCATGTTGGAAAAATAATCTATTTTTCTGCGAATCGGGGTTGTGATTTACGGATGTTTCACGTACAATTCGCGCCCTGTTTTTTGAATTGAAGCGTCAGTGGACGCAGAGCGGAGTTAACTATGTACGCGGTTTTCCAAAGTGGCGGTAAACAACACCGTGTGGCCGAAGGCCAAACCGTTCGTCTTGAAAAAATCGAAGTAGCCCCAGGCGAAACGGTTGAATTTGACAAAGTTTTAATGGTAAGCAACGGTGACGACGTAAAAATCGGCACACCAATCGTTGCTGGTGGTAAGGTGACTGCTGAGGTTGTTACACACGGTCGTGGCGATAAAGTAAAAATCGTTAAGTTCCGTCGTCGTAAGCACTCTCGTAAGCAAGCGGGTCACCGTCAGTGGTTCACAGAAGTGAAAATCACTGGTATCAACGCATAATAGGAGCACGAACACATGGCACACAAAAAAGCTGGTGGTAGTACCAAAAACGGTCGTGATTCAGAAAGTAAACGCCTAGGTGTTAAGCGCTTTGGTGGTGAATCTGTTCTTGCTGGTAACATCATTGTTCGTCAACGTGGTACTCGTTTCCACGCTGGTGACAACATGGGTATCGGTAAAGACCACACGTTGTTTGCACTAAAAGACGGTAAAGTTCAGTTCGACGTTAAAGGACCGAAGAACCGTAAATTTGTAAGCATCGTAGCTGAGTAAGCGCGTAAGCTTCTCGCCGAACAGGCTTAGAAAAACCCCGCGCTTGCGGGGTTTTTTGTTTTGTGAAACCTTTCTTTCTTTTTCTGTTCTTAATTAATAGCGATTATATTCTGAAAATGAATTAGCGCTGAGCAAGGTTTTACTTCTCAATTTTTTAGAATGCTGAGTAGACTCAAAAGCGCCGATGCGCAATTTGGTGTAAACTTAGTATTCGCATTAAATAAGTTAATAACCCACGGCATTACAGCCCGGAGTGATAAATGAAATTTGTAGATGAAGCTGAAATTCGCGTTGAAGCCGGTGACGGCGGCAACGGTACAATTGGCTTTAGAAGGGAAAAATACGTACCTAAAGGTGGCCCAGACGGTGGCGACGGTGGTGACGGCGGCAGTGTATTTTTACAGGCCGATGAAAACCTAAATACATTGATCGATTATCGCTTTGAGCGCTTTCACCGTGCTGAGCGTGGCCAAAATGGTCAAGGCGGCAACTGTATTGGTAAGAAAGGTAAAGACCTCACCGTAATGGTGCCTGTTGGCACGCGTGCTACTGATAGCGATACTGGCGAAGTATTAGGTGACCTGACTCGTCATGGTCAAAAGCTTAAAGTGGCACAAGGTGGTTTTCACGGTTTAGGTAATGCCCGCTTTAAAAGCAGTACGAACCGTGCCCCACGTCAAAAGACCAATGGTACACCAGGTGAAATTCGTAACCTTAAGCTAGAGCTTATGCTTCTAGCCGATGTTGGCTTACTTGGTATGCCTAACGCAGGTAAATCAACCTTTATCCGCTCTGTATCAGCAGCTAAGCCTAAAGTGGCTGATTATCCGTTTACAACCCTTGTGCCTAACTTAGGGGTGGTTCGTCAAGATTCACAGCGAAGCTTCGTTGTTGCGGATATTCCTGGTTTGATAGAAGGTGCTGCCGATGGTGCTGGCCTAGGTATACGCTTCTTAAAACACTTAGAGCGCTGTCGTATCTTGCTTCACGTGGTAGATATTTTCCCTGTTGATGAAACGGATCCTGCCGAGCACGCAAAAGCGATCATTGAAGAGCTTGAAAAATACAGCCCTAAATTGGCAGAAAAGCCCCGTTGGTTAGTATTTAATAAAGTCGATTTACTACTTGAAGAAGAAGCTGAAGAACGCTGTCAGCACGTGATAGATGCGTTGGGTTGGGAAGGCCCAGTTTATCAAATCTCTGCGTTCCAAAAGATGAACCTAGATCCTTTGTGTAACGACATTATGGACTTCATTGAAACTCTTCCAGCTGAACTGGAAGAGGAAGAAGAGAAGAAAGAAGTAGAATTCAAGTGGGACACTTACCACAAGAATACACTTGAAGCTCATGATGAGTTTGAAGATGACCTAGATGACGACGACTGGGACGAAGACGACTACGACGTGGAAGTTGAGTATCGTCGTTGAGAAACAATCGCTGAGAAACAGTCGTTGAGAAACAATCGCTGAGTGACAGTCAATTGCGAAGCAATTACTGATAACCAGTGCTCTAAAGCAAATTAGAACAACAAAAAGCTCGCATCGTTGCAAAGACAACGTGCGAGCTTTTTTGTAAGTAACGCGGTTAGGCTAATGCACCCTCATCGTGCTGGCTTACTCACTGGTATGATAGATAACCTTTCCCAGCAATTGAGCGCGAGTAAACTTACCCATGGCCTCTTGGCTTACCGAGTGGGCCTTGTTATCGCCCGTTAAGGTAAACGTTCCGTCGGTGTTAACATGGTCTACCCTTTTGATAATTACGCCGTAAGTGCTGCTTTTAACAACCACGATTTGCCCGCTACGCAGCCACCTAAAAGGCCATCTCATTGCACAGACAAAGTCACCGTCGTTTAGAGAAGGCAACATGCTGCTCCCCGTGACCCGCATAATTTTAAACATTTATAGGTCGGGATAAACCACTTCTTCAGAAGGTGGATAGGGGCACGTTGCTTTTTTGGTTGCGACATCCTTGGTTGCCCAGAAACGCTCTGCAAATTCATTCACTAACGAAAGCAGCTCTTCAGCTTTTTCTCTGCTGACGTGTTGCTTACACCCGGAACCGGCCAGCATGATTTTATGTACCAGCTCGTTAGTATCTGGAAACTTCTCAAACTGAGGGGCTTTAAAGTAATCGCCCCATATTACCCTGACTTCTTGCTTTACTTTCTCTGCATGGGTTTCCTTTTCTGCTACTAAGCGGCTCATTTGCGCTTGATCTGCAAACGTAAGTGTCTCTTTTTCGGTCAATTCGTTAAGTAGGTCTACGAAGCGAATAACACTCAACGCAGCCAACTGCGCCGAAAACGGATCGTAAATTTTGCAAGGAATGTCGCAATGTGCGCTAACCGCAGGGAAGGGGCTAACGGCATGAAGTTTTGAGAGTAATTGATGAATCATAATTTGTACCCCCTTACTTTGCTGAGCGCTTTTTAGCGTTGAAGTATTTGTAAGCCGCAAAGCCACACGCAGCTGCACAGCCTACAAGAGACGCGTAAAACAGAGCATGCATAACACCGCTAGTCCAGTGTTCATGATCGTGTCCTGCATGAGCGAATGCGCCTGAACTAAATACAGCGGCGTATAGCATTAGAGCTGAGCGTTTAAGGTTAACTTTCATGAATTCTCCTAAAGCGTTAGTAAAAGTAAGGTGAAGTAGTTAGGCGCATAAGTATCGGTGCAACTACACGGCGAAGCGCAGTGGTACATTGCTGTTCACGATGTTGTTCGAGGCGCTGATGACAGTATGAGCTCTGTCGACAATGGCGTTTCGGTGGTGAGGCAGTTTCAGATGAAAGTATGTCTCTTCAAGCAAGCTTGTTAAGCCCATAATCTTAGCTGTCATTGCGCTGTTCTCACCGCCGTCTACCTCAAGCAGAATAACGGCGATATCAAACGCACAGCCAAGGTATGGAATTGCTTCACTGAACTGACCGCTTTGCATAAGCATTGTGCCTTGCATTTCATCGCGCGCCATTACGTGTAGGGCCTGTTCTGGGTTGTTGTAAACCCAATCTGCGTGTTTAGGGCATAGATAGTTTATTTGCATTGTCGCGACCTCCTGTATACACACTAGAACAGTTAAAATAATAATGCAAATGATAACTGTTTCTATTTGTTGGGTGTTAAAGCTATACCCTTTGAGCCAATACACATTTGGTCGCTGATATTGATATACTGCCGCGGTTCAACAATAAAAACGGCTTTATAGGTAATGAAATGAAGATAGCGATGATTGCTGCTATGGCGAAAAACAGAATTATAGGCGCAGATAATGATATGCCGTGGCACTTACCGGCTGATTTAAAACACTTTAAAGCGATCACCTTAGGCAAAGCCGTCATAATGGGCCGCAAAACCTATGAGTCAATCGGAAGGGCATTACCTGGCAGGCCAAACATTGTTATAACGAGTAATGCTGACTACAGCTTATCTGACGCGACGGTAGTAGATTCACCAGAGTCAGCGATTGAGGTAGCCAAAGCGCTAAGCGCAGAGAACAGCGACAACGATGAAATAATGATTATCGGTGGCGGTACTATTTACCAAACGTTCTTAGATAGCGCTGACACTTTGTATCTCACACATATTGATTTGACTGTTGACGGAGATACACAGTTCCCAGACTATGAGGCGGCAGCAAGTTGGACGGAAGTATCACGTGATGAACATGACGCCGATGAGAAAAATCCTCACCCTTACACATTCGTCACTCTCGTTCGAAACTAACGGAGAGATTGGAACTAGGTCCAATTTAAAATAAAAAAATGCCAGTGTTGTGAAACTCAAAAATTGAGAGCTTCACAACACTGGCATTTTTATTTTTGCGTTGCGCGCAGATGCTACTTCATTTGGTCGAACAGGTTCTCTAATGAAAGACCCTGATGACCCAACATATCGCGAAGACGGCGAAGTGCTTCTACTTGAATTTGACGAACACGTTCACGTGTTAAGCCAATTTCGGCACCCACATCCTCAAGTGTTGAAGGTTCATATCCCATAAGACCGAAACGACGAGCAAGTACTTCGCGTTGCTTAGGGTTTAGTTCTTCAAGCCAGGTTACAATATTACTTTTGATATCTGAGTCTTGTAAGCTCTCTTCAGGGCTAAACTCTTTCTCGTCAGCAATAATGTCGAGGAGTGCTTTATCATTTTCTCCACCAATAGGTGTATCGACAGAGGTAATGCGCTCGTTTAAACGCAACATCTTAGTGACATCTTCCACAGGCTTATCAAGCGCTAGTGCAATTTCTTCTGCAGTTGGCTCATGATCAAGCTTTTGTGAAAGTTCACGAGAAGCACGTAAATAAACGTTTAGTTCTTTCACTACATGAATAGGCAAACGAATGGTGCGCGTTTGGTTCATGATAGCGCGTTCGATGGTTTGGCGTATCCACCATGTGGCGTATGTTGAAAAGCGGAATCCACGTTCAGGATCAAACTTCTCTACGGCACGAATTAGTCCTAAATTGCCTTCTTCGATTAAATCTAGAAGTGCCAACCCACGGTTGTTATAACGGCGAGCAATCTTAACAACAAGGCGAAGGTTGCTTACAATCATACGTTTACGAGAGGCTTCGCAGCCTTTCAGTGAGCGGCGCGCAAAATAAACTTCTTCTTCTGCGGTTAGCAGTGGTGAAAAACCAATCTCTCCTAGATAAAGCTGTGTGGCATCCAGGTTTTTAGGTTGGTCATCCTGACTGAAAATGGCGTCGTCATTTTCTAGTTCAGCGTCGTTAACTAAGGTTTCGTCAGCTTTCATATCAGCTGGCATATCGATGACTTCTACATCATCTTGAGGTGTTGATTCTAAGGCTTTCGTTGACTTACCCATCATGAATCTCCTGCTACAAGGTTTACCTTATGACGTTTCTCCTTTGTCTTTTTTTATTGTTATTTATTTTTATTATTTTAATGCTGGCAGGTATTTCATAGGGTCTAATGATTTCCCTCTATACCTAACTTCAAAGTGAAGTTTTACCGAATTTGTTCCGCTGTCACCCATGGTTGCAATTTGCTGCCCTGCCGACACCCATTCTCGTTCTTTGACTAAAATAGTGTCGTTGTAGGCATAGGCGCTTAGAAAGGTATCTGTATGCTTAATGATAACCAGATTACCGTAACCTCTTAGTGCGCTACCTGAGTAAACAACTTTTCCATCTGCTGCCGCTACGACTTTACTGCCTTTAGCACCAGCGATATCAATACCTTTGTTGCCTGACTCTGACTTACTGAAGGTTCCAACTACCTTACCTTCTGCAGGCCACACCCACTCTTGTACTTTGTCTGGAAAACTCGTCGGTGTTTGTTTTTTGACGCTTTGTGACGGCTTCTTGACAGTTGTAACATTTTGTGGCTTAACAACTTTTTCACTTTCACGATACGCCTGTGGTTGTGGGCGGTCAACCAAACTTTTGTCTACATTTGATGTGGTCGGAGCTGTTGACTGATTGGTCTTGGACTTAGGTATAACGGGGGCTGTAGCCACATTCGAAGGTGGCGTGACGTTTAAAACTTGACCAGGGAAAATGGTGTAAGGAGCTGATAATTGGTTGTATTTTGCTAAGTCGCGATAGTCATTTCCCGTGTACCATGCCACCGCATAGAGGGTGTCTCCCCGTTGAACTTTATAGGTTTTTTTTGTGTATTCTTCGCTTCCATCTGAAACTTGGCTATTTAATAAAACCACGGGAGCGGGTGCACTTCTTCCTGCACAGCCCCCGATGAGTACACAAATATATAACAAAATTCCTATGTGAAGGTGGGGCCTACGCATGTCATCGCAATAGTAAATAAGCGAATAATGCGAGGATGACTACTCCCCATCCAAGCACTTCTACATACTGCCTTAGCTTTTGCTCCATGGCTGCGCCCCCCCAGCGCATGAGTGCTGCGACCAAAAAGAAGCGTGCGCCTCGACCAACAGCAGATGCCAGTACAAATGGCAAGAAGGCCATTTGCAAGAAGCCAGCACTCACAGTGAAAATTTTATAAGGGATAGGTGAGAAACCAGCAAGAAAAACTACCCATACGCCGTAGTCTTTAAACCACTGCATTGCCGTGTCTATTTTGTGGGTATACCCCCAGCTCTCGATAAGCGGAGCCAGCCAAGCATCGAAAGCAAAGTAACCAAGCCAATAGCCAGCTATACCGCCCAAAATCGACGCGATGGTCGTAATAAAAGCGAACTGCCATGCTCTAGCAGGCTGAGACAGTGCCATTGGCGCAAGCATAACATCAGGTGGAATAGGGAAGAAAACCGACTCTGAGAAGCTTAACCCACCCAAATATTTGGTTGCGTGACGATGTCTCGCCCAGCGTAACGCCATGTCATAACATGGCTCAAAAAGCTTCACATTAGCTCTCCTGCTACAAGGGGAACAAATCGGACCGATTCAATGGTCGATGTTTTTAGTTCACCTTCAATCCTATCAATACACAGTAACGATTGTTGCTCGTTACCTACGGGAATAATCAACCGCCCGCCTTCTTTAAGCTGATCGCACAAATCCTGTGGAAGACTTGCAGCGGCGGCGGTGACAATAATGGCATCGTAAGGGCCCTTGGACGCCCAACCTTTCCAACCATCGCCGTGTTTCATTGCAATATTGTGAAGGTCGAGCTGATTCATTCGACGTTTCGCTTGGAACTGCAATGATTTAATACGTTCAACACTGAATACTTTGGCAAAAAGCTGCGCGAGTATAGCGGTCTGATAACCTGAACCCGTGCCTATTTCTAACACTTTCTCGGGTTTATTAGGGCTATCTAGCAGCAACTCTGTCATTTTCGCAACAATATAAGGCTGCGAAATGGTTTGGCCTTGACCTATTGGCAATGCCGTATTTTGATAGGCCTTATGTTTCAGCGCGTCGGGTAAAAAGCTCTCCCGCGGCGTACCAGCAATGGCGTTCAATACTGCTTGCGAACGTATTCCCTCGTTATAAAGCAGTTGTGCTAACGCGTCTCCTTTTCTAGAAGCTCTCATGATGTTGCGTACTTTCCTTTATTCTTATCCACAGCCACGCGAGGTTTAGTCTGTTGCGCGCCACGCTTTCTCAATACTCTTTACACCCTGTTAATTGGGGACAAGGTTTCCACGCACTCTCTAAGGACTGAGGTTGCAAAGCAGCCACTTGGAAGCGCAAACGAGATAGTAAATGTATCACCCTTACTCTGCCATTCAAGCTGTGAAGGCCAAATTTTTATCGCGCGACGCTCTTGTTCGAACCCGCACTGGCTTAAAAAGTCGATAACTTCACTATTTTGCTCTGCAACAGATTGCTCAAGTGCTAGTGTGTCAGCTTGCGTAACAAGTTCACCTTTACCCCACAGCGGTGCTGAAGGGCATACGTCTTTGGCATTAAAACGACGTTGTGCGTCTTGCTGCTGCTCAGAGCCGTCGGAACCTTCGTTGATGAAAAAGCTGTTAGAACCTGAAAGCACCAGCGCGTCGCCGTGAGTGACCTTGTCGAACATGTCTTTTTCTAAGCGTGCAGAAAGCATTTCATTAAATAGCCAGCTGCGCAGTGCAGAAAGCGCCATGGAACGTTTGTTGCGGTGTCTGATGGTTTCACCGTTTACCATTCGCTCGGCCATTACCAGGTTTCCACCGCGTTGCACTTCACCCATGTCATTTAAGCGCATTACGCCAAAGCGTTGTTCGCCGTAATAGTTCGGCACACCGTGCTTTTCAATTTCTTGAAGACGCTCTTCAATGGCCTCAGGATGCAGTACCTGGCGCAAGGTAATCGTAAAGTGATTGCCTTTAAGCTGACCCGTTCGCAACTTTTTATTGTGACGCATTTGCTTAAGCACTTTAACGCCTTCCAGTTCAAAGTTGCTGAAGTCGAAGTCAGGCTTACCCGGCGCATGAATACCAAACCACTGTTGCGTTACCGCGTATTTGTCTTTGCGACCAGCATAGGTAATTTGGCGTAATGGAAGGTTAACGAAACGGGCTAGCTGCTCAGCGACAAACGCGGTATTGGTGTTGGTTTTTTCAATAAATACAAACTGGTGCTCGCCTTCACCACAAGGGGTATAACCCAAATCCTCGACAACTTGAAAATCGTCGGCTTGGAATTTAAAAATACCGGTGGATACAGGTTTTGCGAAATAGTACTGCCAGTGGTCAGTGTGTAAAGGCTTCATAATTTTTCCAGTAGAACAACGGCGTGAGAGGCAATGCCTTCTTTACGGCCTGTATAGCCTAGCTTTTCAGTGGTCGTTGCTTTTACGTTGATGTCGTCAAGCGATACGTTGCAGTCTTGGGCAATAATCTCACGCATAGCAGTAATATGCGGCGCCATCTTAGGTGCTTGCGCCACAATGGTCATATCTGCATTACTTAAGCGGTAACCTTTCTCCCTTACTACATTGACAACGTGACGCAGCAGCACGCGGCTGTCTGCACCCGCGTATGCGTCGTCTGTGTCAGGGAAGTGCTTGCCAATATCACCGAGTGCTGCTGCACCTAGCATTGCATCACACAGTGCGTGTAGTAATACATCGCCATCTGAGTGAGCTAACAGTCCTTGCTCATAGTCGATACTGACGCCACCTATTGTGATGGGGCCTTCACCGCCAAACTTGTGTACATCAAATCCGTGTCCAATTCGCATTATGATTGTGCCTTTTGATTTTTTGCGCTGTGGCTTTGAGCTCTGTAGTTTTGAGCGTTCTGGCCTTGCGCGCTTAATTTTTGCTTAAGATAAAATTCTGCCAAAGGAAGATCGGCCGGATGCGTTATTTTTATATTTGCCGGACTTCCGCTTACCATGGCAACTTTGTAGCCTTCAAGCTCCATGGCAGAGGCTTCGTCTGTGATATTCGCGCCCTGTGATAAACCATTTTGAAGCGCGCGTTTTAGCAATGTTGCTGGAAAAAGTTGAGGCGTTAAAGCGTGCCAAAGACCGTCCCGGTCTTCAGTGTGAGAAATAACATTTGTTGAAGGTCTGACCCGCTTCATGGTGTCACGAACAGGGGTAGCTAGAATACCGCCAGAAACGTTATCACTGCTCATTAATTCGAGCAGTGCGGAAATATCGCTCTCTTCTATACAAGGCCTCGCGGCATCGTGAACCAGTGCCCAATCGTTCTCGCCAAGTGACATAAGCCCGTTCAATACACTATCAGCGCGTTCCTTTCCGCCATCTACAACGCGAATGGGTTTTTCACGTAACCGATATTGATCAAAATACGCGTCACCTGGGCTTATCGCTACGATCACGTCATCGATTAACGGATGCTGTAGCAGCGCGTCAATAGTGTGTTCAAGAATGGTTTTACCATTTAAGGTGAGGTATTGCTTTGGGCGGTCAGCCTGCATTCGGCTGCCAACTCCGGCTGCGGGGATAACCGCAACAACGCGGGGCGATGTCATTTTCTTCACTTAGAATCTGCGGGCAAAATACGGTAGAAGGTTTCTCCCTTTTTGATCAGACCGAGTTCATTTCGGGCTCTTTCTTCAATGGCTTCTAGACCAATTTTTAAATCGCTAATATCAGCTTTAAGTAGGGCATTGCGCTGAGCGAGGTTGGCATTTTGAAGGGCTTGAGAGTGAACTTCTTGTTTTCGGTTGAAGTAATCGGGAATACTATTTTTTCCAAACCATAGCCTGTATTGCAATAGACCAAGCAGTACTATCAATACAATGGGAAGCCATTTACCTTGCAACACAGATTCACCTGACAATGTGGTTAAGCGGAAAAAAGCAGAGGCTCTTCGCCTCTGCTGTGTCTTATTATGCCGCGAAGCAGCGTCGAGTCAAAGGCGCATTATTCACCTTGGCCCAATTTTCCCTTCAATTTATCAAACAGCTTACTTTTTTGCTGCTCAACAACGTTGTTAAGTTGAGCTTGAAGCAGCTCCTGAAGGGCGGCACTGTCGCCTTGGGCTGCGCTAAGCATACTGTTTACGTCAACAAGCTCGCCTGATAGCAATGATTGTTCGTTACTTATCATGCTGTTGAGTTTGTTGTTTAATTCATCCAGCTTGTCTTTTTGGCTGGCAGTAAGCTGTGAAAGCGCCGCTTTAGCCAGCTTATTATCCAGATCAGACTTAATGTTAAAGCCAGGGTCTGAAAGCGTGCCGTCTAGCAGCATCGTCATGTTTAAACTGGTTAACGTTTGCAGTGCCTGCGCAATAGCACTGGTGATATCACTGGTGCCAGTTGCTTCCATAACGAGCTGCTGAAGGTCAACTTCGCCCGTACCGGTAAGCATGTTATCTGTGACTTTCATCGATCCATTGGTTTTCATCAGCGCTGATTTAAGCACCGCATTTAGTGTTTCATTACCGCTAAATGAAATGTCAGACATATTTACGCCAGCTAGCTGCCAGACTTGACTGGCATCAACACCGTCGCCGTCAATCCAGAATTCACCGCTGGAAGTAAACGACTTTAGTAACTCGCCCGCTGCTTCAATAGTAAAGGTGGTGGGGTTACCGAATACTTCGTGAACGTTTGTAATGTTGTTCCATTTGCTGGTGATAGATTCATTTTGCCAAAGCACTGATACATTGGCTTCTTTCACCAAAATCGACGGCACTTCAGTCGGTGCTTCACTTTTTTCTTCACCTTGAATGAGCGGCATAACAATTTGCATTGCTGACATAAGGTACTCAGTGTATTCCGCCGCTTTGTCGCCAAACACAAAGTAAGTGACTTGAGAAAGTGCCGCTTGGTCACCTGCAATTACCCCTTTCAGCAACGCGTAATCTTCTTGTGGCGCTTTCTTAAGTGCTTCAACACTTTCACTAAGGGCTTGTTTGGCAACGCTCGCTTTTTCCGTGAAATTGCTAATAAGCGCGCGGTCTGCCTGCATTTCTTCTTTCAACTTATCAAAAGAAGACTTTGCCTGTACCAAGGCTTGAGGGTCTTTGTAGTTCGTTTCTTTAAGCTGGGCTACCTGCGTTTTGTAGTACTCAATGCGCGACTTATCAGGTAAAGATTCATAGTCGTCTTTCAAACCTTTTCCATAGGTTTCGTAGGCAGACTTTGCATTTTCAATGGCAGCAGTGGTTTTTAGTGGATTGCGGGCGAGAAGTTCGTCAACCGTAGGCACGGCTTCTTTGGCTTTTGCTTTAATTTCGTCAAATGACAGTGAACGTTCTGGAACGCGATACACTTCACCTTCAGACTCGCGCTGTGTATCGAACTGCACTTTCAGTAAATCAAGATTGTTTACGATAACTTGATCATCTAACAGTGGCTTTAGCTCAACGTCTGCATGAGCTTCGCCTACAAAAACTTGGTTGTGAGTAGGCTTTGTGGGGTTGGTGAGTGCAATACCTTTCAGCGTAACAGTTGTTGGAAAAAGAGAGTGGTCGAACTCGTCGATATTCACTTCTGCTCCATAGGATTCGCCCAGCTTGGACTCAAGAATAGATTTGATGATGGTATTGGCGAACAGGAAATACACCAAAAATAGCAACACGAAAAAACCGACAACCCATAAAAAAATAGGCTTACCCTTTGAACCACTGCTCATATTCAACTCCTTGATTTTTTGCGCGTCTGGCTTTTATTGCGCATAAGTCACTACTTTGGTGGCTAGTATATCGCTCAATAAAAAGTAATCGATTAACCGCCACTTATGGTGCCTCTGAGTGTAATGCACTCAGGTCTTTTCTTCCATACGCAGAAGGTAGGTGTATTGATTAAACCATGTGAGCTTTTAAACAACTTGACGTAAGAGAAGCAAAATTCGGCAAAGTTTACTTTTTTTAAAAGAAAATTACCGTGAGCTATGGAGTGGTAGCAGCAGTAAACGGAGCCTGCTTCTCAATGCTTTGCAGCAAAGCGCAGCAGGCTCGTTGAAATGTAAAATGCTTTAAAGCTTAAAGCGGTTCGCAATGTCCATTATTGCTATACAGCTTGCGCGTAACGCTTGGCTCGCAGCTGCTAATTCATCTGCCGTTCTCAAGCTACTATCAGCAGCACCTGACAGTGCATTGATGCGCATATTCGCTTCGGTAGCGGCTTCCGCTTGCTGCTCGGTAGCCCGCGCTATTTCGCTACTCATATCTGCAATTTCAGTCATTAAGCGATCAGCTTCTTGCAGATTTTGATTCGCCTGTATAGCGTTGTCTACCGTTTTGGTTGACGCTGACTGGCTTACTTTTACTGCATCTACTGCGCTTTTGGCATTACTTTGCAGCTTTTCTATCATCGCTTGAATTTCATCGGTACTTTGTCCGGTTCGACTTGCCAGTGTACGCACTTCATCAGCTACGACGGCGAAACCTCGTCCTTGCTCGCCAGCTCGCGCTGCTTCTATAGCAGCGTTAAGCGCCAGTAAGTTAGTTTGTTCGGCAATGCCGCGGATTACATCAAGTACAGCACCAATGCTTTCAGTCTGCGCAGCAAGTTCGGTAACCGCGCTACTTACGCTTTCAATATCAGAGGTAAGAGAGCGTATATCGTTTACGGTACTATCCACAACCGAGGCGCCGTTTTGCACGTTACCCCGCGCGCTGCTGGTACTTTTTTCTGCAGAATCTGCGTTATTGCTAACCTCATTTATCTGCGTTGTCATCTCTTCCATGGCAGCGGCAACTTGAAGCATATTTTCATTTTGCGTCTGTGCCTGAGCGTTACTATTTTTACTTGATGTTTCTACAAGTTCTGCTTGCTGGGTCAGTGAATTAATATTCTCACGGATCCCCAACAGAGAATGGCGCATTTTTTCGGTATATTCATTAAAGTAGCGTGCCAAACGCGTTACTTCATCTTGGCCAGTTTCAGGCAACGAGCGGGTAAGATCACCTTCTCCTTGTGAGATATCCTTCATTCGCTCACTTACTTCTTGAACCGGTTTCACTATGCTGCCGCCAATCACATAAACAAGCACCACAACTAGCACTATGCTAACCAGACAAAACACCGCAATCACATTGCGAAGATGAGCAAATTCTTTTTCAAGATTGGTAAGGTAGATACCAGAGCCCACTGTCCATCCCCACGGCTTGAACTCTTTAACGTAGGAAATTTTGTCGGTAGGTGACTCTTCACCGGGAAGCGGCCATACATAATCGACAAAACCTTCACCTTTCGATTTCACTTTTTGCGCCATTTCTATAAAGAAGGCTTTGCCGTTCCCGTCTTTAAAGGTTCGTAAATCTTGACCGTCAAGGGCGGGCTTGATGGGGTGCATAACCATAGATGGCGTTTGGTCTTGGATCCAAAAGTAGTTGCTGCCGTCGTATCGTAGCGCTTTGACGGCCTCTAACGCCTGTTGCTTAGCGGTTGCCTCGTCTACGTCGGTACGCGCCGCGAAGCTACTGAGCATGGTATGAACCACCTCGACCAGGTGCTGATTTTCATCATAAGACTTTTGCTTTAATGCTTCGTAGTGCCTGTTTAAAACAACGGCAGTAAGAAGTACAAATAACAGCGTAATTAGGGCAACGATAATGCCCAAACGTTGAATTAAACTGAATTTTCTTAACCACATCGGCAAATACCTATCTATTTGTATTTTTGTTTTTTTAAAGTGTAGACGGTTTTTTATTAACCGCTTTTTATTACGATTAAAAATACACCATATATAGACGAGCTTTACTACGACTTTAGAAGCAAATCGCTCACCGCTTTTGTACTAAAAAATAATGCGGTATCAACAGGCTAAAAAATGTCATCTAACGCACTGAATACGTAGCTTGACAGAGAATCAAAAAAACTTTGCTGGTAGGGGCTTGGCAGGGCGATTTTGTGTGCTACCATCCGCGCAAATTTGGCACTGTCGTGATC
>NZ_JAFLMX010000192.1:0-1851 GCF_017849675.1 Alteromonas sp. AO-Serp | reverse complement strand
CGCATGGCGGTTATTGCTGCTGGCCCTGGCGTTAACTTTATTTTTGCGTTTTTCGCACTGTGGTTGATGTATCTGGTGGGGCTGGAAACGGTTAAGCCAGTAGTTAAACAGGTTGAGCCAGAGAGCATCGCAGCCATTGCTGGTGTACAACCTGGCGATGAAATTATCAAAGTAGGCGACAGGAATACGCCTGATTGGGAAGCGGTAAATCTGGAAATAGTTTCTAATATTGGTGCCGAAAAAGCCAATGTCACGGTTAAAAATTCGTCAAATGTTGAAAAAGAACTGACTTTTACACTGGGTTCTTGGAACTTTGACCCAGATAGTGAGTCTCCTTTAAGCAGCTTAGGGTTAACCCCTTATCGTCCAGATGCAACGTTAACCGTTGGGTTTGTAGGTGAAGGAAGCGCGGCTCAGCAAGCGGGTTTAAAACCCGGTGATGAGCTTCTTGCATTAAATGGCGCTAAGTTGTCATCGTGGGAGCGATTAGTTGACGTTATTGTTGAAAGTCCCGGCGAGAATATCTCGCTTGATATACAAAGGGATGGACAACAACTGACGTTAGATGCCACGATAGCGCGCCGCGATACACCACAAGGGCAAAGTGGATATCTCGGTGTAAGCCCAACATTTGAGCCTTGGCCAGAAGGGTATGTGTTTACGCATCAATATGGCATTATAGAGGCTATTGGGAAGGCGCTAGATAAAACATGGCGTCTTATGACACTCAGTGTCGAAATGATAGGTAAGCTCATCACGGGCGACGTGTCAGTGAAGAATTTGAGTGGGCCTATCTCAATTGCTCAAGGTGCGGGAACAAGTGCTGGGTATGGACTTGCGTACTTTTTGAGTTTTCTTGCCTTAATAAGCGTAAATTTAGGCATAATAAATTTATTACCCTTGCCCATGCTTGACGGTGGTCACCTCATGTTTTTTATCGTGGAGTGGATCACAGGCAAACCTGTGCCTGAAGCGGTGCAGGAATGGGGTTACAGAATAGGTGGCGTGCTTCTGTTTATGATCATGGGTATCGCAATTTTTAACGATATCGCTCGCATAACCTGATACAAATCAGGAAGTACAAAACAGCTAATACAAAACGCGGCCAGGAAAAGAAAAATAGATGAAGTTAAAACAGTTAGTAGCAGCCGGAGCCATTCTTTCCAGTGCTAGCTTTGCCAATGCTGCGGCGCAAGACAGTGAATTTGTCGTTGAAGACATTCGCGTAGAAGGTTTGCAACGAGTTGCACTTGGTGCAGCCTTAACCTACTTGCCCGTTCAAGTTGGCGACGAGCTTAATACATTCAGGGTAACGCAGCTTATTCGCTCGTTGTACTCTTCAACTCACTTTGAAAATGTTGAAATTCTCCGTGATGGCAATACGCTTGTCGTGCGTGTCGCTGAGCGTCCTACCATTAGTAATATCATCTTTGAAGGCAACGATGATATTAAAGATGAGCAACTTCAGGAAAGCTTAGACGGAAACGGCGTTCGTATTGGTGAGCCGCTCGATAAGACCGTACTAACCTCTATCGAGAATGGCCTGAAAGACTTCTTTTACAGCATAGGTAAATATAATGCTGACGTGACGGCTATTATAACGCCGCTACCGCGTAACCGTGTTGACTTGAAATTACTTTTCGAAGAGGGCGACGCGGCTGAAATTGAACAAATCAATATTGTAGGTAACGAAATCTTCTCAGACGAAGAGCTGATGGAGGCTTTCGAGCTGCAATACGATACGCCTTGGTGGGATTTCCTGTCGGAAACTCGCTACCAGCAGCAAACGCTGCAAGGGGATATGGAAACGCTGCGTAACCATTACTTAAACCGTGGTTACCTTCGCTTTAA
>NZ_JAFLMX010000158.1:0-1824 GCF_017849675.1 Alteromonas sp. AO-Serp | reverse complement strand
CATTTACAAGCGCTTAGTTTTTGGTAAAGCGTATAAACCACCCTAAAACTAGACTAAATGCCTTAAATTATTTTCTCTTAACTCAAGCGCTTAATAAGCACTCTCTACAAAAAAATTTGCTACAATTGCGACTTTCCTTAGAAGGGTATTTTTACCCTTAAAGTAACGTATTAAACAAGAAGAGCAGGCCTCTTCTATCGCTCTTACAGGTTAGGTGGTGAAATGAGCACGATTCTATTAGGCGTTAACATCGACCATATCGCAACGCTACGCAATGCGCGCGGCACGCAGTACCCAGATCCCGTGCATGCTGCGGATATCGCCGAGCGCGCAGGCGCAGACGGCATTACGGTTCATTTACGTGAAGACCGCCGCCACATTAAAGACCGTGACGTTCGCATTTTAGCGCAGACCATTAATACCCGACTAAATCTGGAAATGGCGGTAACCGAAGAAATGCTGGCAATTGCAGAAGAGGTAAAGCCTGTTTTTTGCTGCCTAGTACCAGAAAAGCGCGAAGAGCTGACTACCGAAGGTGGTCTTGATGTAGCAGGGAATTTTGAAAACATCAAAGCGGCGTGCGAGCGACTCGCTAATGCGAACATTTTGGTGTCGTTGTTCATTGATGCCGACAAAGCGCAAATTGACGCGGCCGCAGCATGTAACGCTCCTTACATCGAAATTCATACAGGCCAATATGCAGAAGCCACCAGCGAAGAAGAGCAGCATAAAGAGCTAGCGCGTTTAGTTGAAGGTATCGAGTACGCCGATAGCTTAGGGCTTAAAGTGAATGCCGGTCATGGCTTGCACTATCACAATGTTAAGCCTATTGCGGCTATCCCTCAGTTAATCGAACTTAATATTGGCCACGCTATCATTGCTCGCGCCGCGTTTGATGGCCTTCATACGGCTGTAGCTGATATGCGTAAACTTATGCTAGAAGCACGAGCAGGCATTTAACCTTAGATTCAAAAGGGTGTAGATAACGTGGCGATTGCAGGGCTAGGTACTGACATTGTAGAGATAGCGCGACTTGGTAAAGGCGATGGCGCTAATGAACGCTTAGCCAAGCGAGTACTTACGCCTGCCGAGTGGCAGCAGTTCAGCGAACACGGTACGCCAGTCCGCTTCTTAGCCAAACGTTTTGCCGCCAAGGAAGCGGCAGTGAAGGCCCTTGGTACAGGGATTGGAAACGGGATCAGCTGGCAGCATATAGAAGTGCGCAATAACGATTTAGGTGCGCCAGAGCTTCATTTTTCTGGCGAGTTTGCTGCAATGTGCAAAAACCGAGGTATTACGCGAAGCGTGGTCAGTATTTCAGATGAGCAGCATTATGCTGTCGCCACCGTTATACTAGAGTCTGAATAGAGCAACTGTCCCTAACCCACGTGGGCGACTTCTATTTGGTGAGCGCGCGCAAAAACCTCTACTAACATCAAACCACGTAAAGCAAGTAACCGGAGTCACACTTGGCAAACCTTTTTAAACAATCTCGTAGCAAGCAAAAAGGCAAAACGTCGCTTACTGAGCGTGGCGCTTCAAAAAAAGGGAATGCCAGAGCCAACGCGCAGGTCGCAGGACTTCGATTTGGGAAAAGCAAAAATGCAGCGGATACCAGTGAAACTCAAAAGCTTAACACGGTCACCATTGAAGATTTAGATTGGATGGGCAATGGCGTAGTGCGCGGCAATCCTATGGTATTTGTTGAAGGTGCCCTTGTGGGGGAAACCTGCGACATAGAGGTGCTATCTAGCAAAAAGAAAGTCATTAACGCCAGGGCGACAAACATTCATTCGCCAAGTGATGAAAGACAAGCGCCTTTTT
>NZ_JAFLMX010000306.1:0-16154 GCF_017849675.1 Alteromonas sp. AO-Serp | reverse complement strand
TTTAAAAAACGAGTGTTGTGCATGGTGAAAGCATGCATATTCAGTGTGTTTTGGAGGTTGTTATGCGTGTGGTGGGGCACGGCTTAGCGGCGCCGCGTAAGCAAAATCTGTAAAGGGCTTAGCCGCTAAACGCGCGACTAAAGCGCGATAGCGAACCAGCGATAGTAAAGGTAATGTGGCATGTAGTGGCTCGTCAACCTGAGGTAAGTCGGCTAACGTGCCATTGGTACAGTCAACGTGCTCGGCGGGTGCTTTGAGCAGTTCGGGGCTAACAAAAACGAACTCACCTTCAAACTCAGTGGCGCTAATTGAAATGTAGCGCATGGTCTTGCCAGTACAAATAAGTTCAATATCTTCACCTACAAACGCACGTGCTTGCTGCATAGTATGGGCAGCAAGGCCAAGTGCTAATGCATTTTGCAAAAGCATACAAAGGCAAAGTGTTAGTGTAAGTAGGCGTCTTAAAGTCATTTTTCTTTATCTGGTTAGCGCCTTTTTATCATAGCCTGCGTTTTGGTAATTTTTCTACCTATTATTTTTTACGTATCTCCAACCCCCGCTTTTTTCAGCTTTCTGTAAAGTGTACGGGTACTCACTCCCAGCGCTTGTGCAAGTTGCTGGGTATCGCCTTCAAAAGACGTGTGAACCTGACGTAAGTATTGGCGTTCCAATTCGTCTAAGGTTACAACGTTACCGTGAGATGAAGAGGCATCATTGATAGCATCAGAGCTTATGTTATCGAGCTCGGGTAAGTCTGTATCGTAAATAACGGTTTCATCAGCCAGTAAAATAGCTTGGTCTACAATGTTTTTGAGTTCGCGAATATTGCCTGGGAACGGGTAGTTGGTTAGTTTTTCTAGCGCGTTTTTATGAAACCGTTTTTTCTCTTTAGACATTGCCAAAAAGTGAGCGGCTATCAGTGCTATATCTGATCTTCTTTGTCTTAAAGAAGGGAGGTTGATAGGAAAACCGGCAATGCGGTAGTAGAGGTCTTGTCTGAATTCGCCCGTTTCCACCATGTGCTTTAAATTTTTGTGTGATGCACACACCAAACGAAAATCAGCCTTTTTAGACACTGTGCTTCCTACAGGCCGATAAGTTTGAGACTCGAACAGCCGCAGAAGCTTTACTTGTGTTGAAAGTGGGATATCGCCGACTTCATCAAAAAACAATGTGCCGCCTTCCGCTGCTTCTACGAGCCCTTTCTTATTTGTGGTTGCGCCTGTAAATGCCCCTTTTTCATAACCGAATAGTTCGCTTTCAAGCAGCGTGTCAGACATGCCGGTACACTCGATGACAACAAATGGTTTGCCAGCTCGGTGACTACTCGAGTGAAGTGCTTGGGACACCAGCTCTTTACCCGTGCCGGTTTCGCCAAACAGTAGTACTGAAATATCTGAGTTAGCGGCGCGATTTATTTTGTTTAGCATTGCTTTAAATGCCTCTGATTCGCCGACCATCTTTCCTGCTGAAGGTCGGTTTGAGGCAAACGAAAGCTTATCAAGTATTTCCAAGAAACCTAATAATTCTCCGCTACCTTCGAAGATCGGGCGCATGAGGATGTCGCAGTAGCTTTGACCCTCACTGGTGGTATGAACGTGTACTACGCTAGCCGCTCGTCCTGTGGCTTTACTCTCTTGCATGGGGCAATGCTCGCCGCACTTATCGCAAGGTTTGTTGTTGCGGTGAGAGACTTGATAGCAGGTACTAAAGCCAAGCTTTATATCCACAGGGTAGGTATCTCTGTAGGGCTGGTTGACAGCTTCAATAACGTAGCTTGGGTTAATGAAGATTGCGGGTTTATCTATCGCATCTATCATCGCTTGTACTATGGATATATTCATGGGTGGCTGAATATTAGTTTGTTCTAATTTAATTTTGGCAATTTATCATATTGGCATAGAGCTTGTTCATTGTTTGAGACAAACGACAATACTTCGGTAGAAATTCATTCAGTTCCAAAGAGAGTTTTATAATGAAAAATAGCGTAATGCTGGTGGCGATAAGCTTATTGGCAAGTAGTGCTCATTCATTGGCAGATACAGTGACTGCCAATGAGAAAAAAAGTGAAAACAGTGTACAGGAAAAAGTCAAAGAAGCGCGATTACACGCAAAAGCACTGGGAGGCGCGCTAAAGTCACGACTACAGCAAGCAATTCAATCCGGAGGGCTAGAGGCTGGCGTTAACGAATGCCAGATTGCAGCGGCTCCTATTGCTCTGGCGCTTAGTCAAAACGGGTGGGAGGTTGGGCGTACCGCGCTGAAAGTAAGGAACCCAAACAATGCGGCAGATCAATGGGAGCGTGAGCAGTTAGCGTGGTTTTCACAATTACTGACCAAAGCTAAGCAAGACAATTTGGCCCCTAAAAGACCTATTGAAACTTATCAATACGATAGCGAAAGCGGTGAGTTTAGGTACATGATGGCTATTGAACAAGGTCAGGTATGCATGGCATGCCACGGAGCTAACGTGGCACCTTCAGTAAAACAATCCATTCTAAAGCACTATCCCAACGATCAAGCTACAGGGTTCGAATTAGGAGAATTACGAGGCGCGTTCACACTCTCATATACCCCTTAACTTTTCCTTATACTCCACTTTTTGACATTCGGCTAAGCAGCCTTTTTCTTGTGCCATATTTGTCACCTAAATGACAAATATGGCGAATGCATCGCCACCAATTGTTGCGTTGGATCAATAAGCCACACGCTCGGTCGTGGAATAATTTATCTGCACAGTACGAAAATACCGCCGTTTATCGGTAATTGCGCTTAAGCAGCCAAATTACTGATGTATGGCATAAACCGTGCTCTTGCCATGCGGCATATTCACGTGTTCATCACTGAATTTTAAACCACTTTTCTGCTAAGCGTTTAACGCGCACACGAAATACAAGGGAGATAACCCATGAGCGATACGTTAATAGAACTATCGCGGTGGCAATTTGCATTAACTGCAATGTTCCACTTTATATTTGTACCCTTAACTTTGGGGCTTAGTTTCTTACTTGCCATTATGGAATCGGTATACGTAATGACGGGTAAAGAAATTTATAAGCAGATGACCCAATTCTGGGGAAAGCTGTTTGGAATTAACTTTGCCATTGGTGTAGCCACAGGCTTAACCATGGAATTCCAGTTCGGAATGAATTGGTCTTACTACTCTCACTATGTAGGCGATATCTTCGGTGCGCCACTTGCCATCGAAGGCCTAATGGCCTTTTTCCTGGAATCTACCTTCGTGGGGTTGTTCTTCTTTGGCTGGGACAAAATGTCAAAGGTGAAGCATCTGATGGCGACTTGGCTGGTGGCCATTGGTTCAAACTTCTCTGCACTGTGGATCTTGATTGCTAACGGCTGGATGCAATACCCGGTAGGCGCTGAATTTAATTTTGAAGCCATGCGTATGGAAATGACCAGCTTTGCTGAGGTTATTTTTAACCCCGTAGCACAGGTCAAATTTGTTCACACTGTATCAGCAGGTTACGTGACCGGCGCAATGTTTGTGTTGGCAATTTCAAGTTACTACCTGCTTAATCATAAGCATATCGCCTTTGCGCGCCGTTCGTTCGCCATAGCTGCTAGCTTCGGCCTAGCCTCAACGCTTTCTGTGATCGTGTTAGGTGATGAAAGTGGTTATGAGCTTGGTGATGTACAAAAAGTGAAGCTGGCAGCAGTTGAAGCTGAGTACGAAACCCATCCTGCACCTGCGCCGTTTACTGTGTTTGGTATTCCAAACGACGAAAAGCAGGAAACCGAGTACGCCCTTCAAATTCCTTGGGCAATGGGCATTATTGCTACCCGTTCGTTAACCGAAGAAGTAAAAGGTATTAAGGATCTTAAAGAAGAGAATCGCGAGCGTATTCTAAGCGGAATTAAAGCCTATGAAGTACTTGAAGATGTAAGAAACGGCACCGCGACAGCTGAGCAACGTACTGCCTTCGACCAAAATAAAGACAGTTTGGGCTACGCTATGTTGCTAGAGCCTTTCACTGAGAACGTTTCAAATCCTTCTGATGCCGCGCTTCAACAGGCAGTAGATTACAGCATTCCGCCGGTTGCCCCATTGTTTTGGAGTTTCCGCCTTATGGTTGTGGCTGGCTTTATTATGCTTGCGCTATTTGTGTGCGCCTTTTACTACAGCACTAAACACAAGATTACTAAGCCACGCTGGTTATTAAAAAGCGCGCTCTATGGTTTGCCGCTTCCTTGGATTGCCTGTGAGGCTGGCTGGTTTGTCGCTGAATATGGTCGCCAGCCATGGTCAATTGCGGAGGTGCTTCCGGTGCATACGTCGGTATCTAATCTCGCCGTAAGCGACGTGGTAATAACCCTTGTAGCCTACAGTGCTTTCTACACCGGCATGTTCATTATTGGTTTTTACTTAATGAAGAAGTTTGCCAAAAAAGGGCCGATTCCCCCTGCAGATAAGCAGCCTGACACTGAATTTGATCTTATTGACCTTGATGAGCAAGGAGCAAAAGCATGATTGATTATGAATTACTAAGAGTCATTTGGTGGTGCTTGGTTGGCGTTCTGCTAATTGGCTTCGCGGTTACTGATGGCTTCGATTTGGGCGTTGGAGCTCTGCTCACGCTTATTGGTAAAAATGACAAAGAACGTCGCGTAATGATAAACACGGTAGGGCCGCACTGGGATGGCAACCAAGTTTGGTTTATCACCGCAGGTGGCGCTATTTTCGCCGCGTGGCCGATGATTTACGCCACTGCGTTTTCTGGGTTTTACCTAGCATTGGCCTTTACCTTAATTGCCCTTTGGATGCGCCCGATAGGCTTTGACTACCGCAGTAAACTACCAAACCCTCAGTGGCGTAAAGCGTGGGATTGGGCGCTATTTGCTGGCGGTATTATCCCAGCCCTTATCTTTGGTGTGGCGTTTGGTAACCTGCTGTTGGGCGTACCGTTTGAAATGGACAGCACGCTTAAATCAACCTATACAGGCTCGTTCTTTGGCCTTTTAACACCGTTTGCGCTGGTGGCAGGACTGCTTTCTGTAGCTATGTTGCTGAACCACGGTGCAACCTGGCTACAAATGAAAACCGATGGCTTCATTGAAGTTCGCGCACGTGCAGTATCGGTTGTGTTAAGCCTGACTGGTGTAACGCTATTTGTACTTGCAGGTCTGTGGGTAGCATTTGGATTAGACGGCTTCGTGATTACCTCGGCAATTGACACCATTGCTACGTCAAATCCACTTAAGAAAGAGGTTGCCATTGAAGCTGGGGCTTGGATGAGCAACTACAGCAAATACCCCTTTATGATTGCAGCACCTGTGCTGGGCATTATTGCGGGTTTGGCCTGTGCGCTTTTCTCTAAGAAGGGTAATGCAGGTATGGCGTTTGTATCGAGTGCGCTATTTATAGCAGGCGTTATTTTAACGGCAGGCTTTTCAATGTTCCCATTTCTAATGCCAAGCATCACTATGCCAGAGGCGAGCTTAACGGTTTGGGACGCTACGTCTAGCCATATGACGCTAAACGTAATGTTTATTGTTGCCTGTATCTTTGTGCCTATTGTACTTAGCTACACGGCCTATAGCTTTTACGTAATGCGCGGACGCATTAAAAACGAAGACCTCGACCAGTCTCACACCATTTATTAAGGAGAACGCTATGTGGTATTTCGCTTGGATTTTAGGAGTTTTACTGGCGTGCTCTTTTGGCATTATCAACGCCATGTGGTTGGAGTCGACGGAAAATATGGATAGACCCGAAGACCAAGAGTAGAAGCGGAGGTAGGCTGGCCGCAAGAACACGCCGTAAGCCCGTCCTTGGGGGGCTCTTCAGCAGCGTCCCTGCCGCTGAGGGTTCTTGCAGCCAGCCCACCACCACTTGGAAAAGAATGAAAAAGAAATGCGAGATTTGCTCTCGTTACTAAGTAACGAAAAAGATGAGTCAAAACCACAGTGATCAAAGAAAAAGTTCCCAACCGGCAAACGCTGAACGCGTGGTCCAATAAGATAGATAAGGCGCAGTCGCTTGGCTTGCGTACCTCTCTTACGGCCCAAGTAATGGTTAAGTGTTTGTCGCTTTTTTCTTTGATTATTGGGTTCTATTATTTTTCACATATTGCTCATGACTGGGTAGTAAACCAGACTCCTGCAACAGCGAGTGATGTCACAGGACTTGCCGTTTCTCTGGGAATGAGTTGGCTGCTTCAAGGCGCATTCAATGCCTTATCTAGTAGTGCAAAAATGCAGGTGTTAAACAAGCTAGAACAGCACCTACAACACGTATTCATTGAGCGTCAACATGCGCTTATTCGACAGCACTCGGTTTACTATTGGCAAACGGTGTGGCTGCAGCACTTACAGGCTTTTGCTGACTGGGCACTTGAATATCGAGTGCAGCAAATGATTGCAGTTGTTGTCCCCTTGTTTGCTTTAGCCGTTATCTTTTATGTGAACCCCGTTATAGGGATTGGCCTATTACTAACATTGCCGGTAGTGCCGCTTTTTATGATCATTGTGGGCAAGGGAGCCGCAGCCCTACATCGAAAGCAATTTATCGCCCTTGAACGTTTGGGAAGTTTATTTACTGATAGGTTAGCCGCGCTGCCGATGCTGGCAAATTATCAGGCGCATCAAAAACAAACTGCCCTGCTTAAAGATGCCAGTGAAAACTTGAATGCGCGAACTATGAAAATAGTGAGCATAGCGTTTTTGTCCAACAGCGTGCTCGACTTCTTCGCAACACTCGCGGTTGCACTTACGGCAGTATTTATTGGTTTTTCACTGTTAGGCGAATTGAGCATTGGGCCAGAGATAACGCTCCAGCAGGGCTTATGGATATTGCTGACTGTGCCATTGTTACTCAGTGAAATGAAAAAGCTGGGGCAGGTATACCATCAAAAGGCGCAAGCAGAAGCCGCCAAAGCTGAACTCGCGCCGTTATTCTCGCGCTTCACAAAAAATCTTGATGGTAGTGCAATGAACCCGGTCAACGCTGACACAACCCACCATTATTCATCAGAACACAAGGTATTGCTTACGGCTAATAACCTTAAGGTTTTTGACATAAACGCCCAGCAACCTCGCTTGCCGAGCGGTAAGGATAAATCGGCTGTTGATGATACTCCTGCACTATTGCACGCTGAATCTCTAGAAGTATCAAAGGGCGATAAAATACTCATTAGCGGGCGCTCTGGTTCAGGTAAAACATTATTATTAGAAGCATTAGGTGGTCAAAGACCTAGCACACATACATTCAGGGAACCGGTAATTTGGATAACCCAACACCCCGTGATCACGCCAGGTACCGTGCGTGAGAACTTGTGCTTAAACGACACCTATACAGACGACGCGCTTATGAAAGCGCTAGAAGCAGTAGAGCTTGACGCGTGGCTGTCGTTATTGCCTTGCGGGCTTGATACGGTAATGACTGATTATCCGCTGCTTTCAGGTGGCGAAGCGCAACGGCTGTCGCTAGCGAGAGCGCTGTTGCGCAAAGACGATATATGGTTACTAGACGAGCCTACAGCCCATTTGCCAGGTTCCCAGCATGCAAGATTGGCACAGTTAATTGAACGTTTGGCTAGAGACAAAACACTGATTTGGGCTTCTCACAAAGCACTCCCTGCAAACTGGTTTAACCGCTTTTGGACGGTATCGCGAAGCACGCCCGAACAAGACGCCATTTCCAACGCAAACTTCAACTCAATGTCAAAATTAGAGGCAGGGCTTAAAAGCAAAATAGGCGCATTACAAGACGAGCACCTACAAGGCTGTAGCAGTGTGACGGCAACGAGCTTTAAGGCGAATGCCAATCAAAAGGAGTGTGGCCTTGATGAAAAGTAAATCGGCTTACCTCACGCTGCTGCTTGCTCTTTTACACGGTGTGGCAGGAATAACCATTCTTGTTATTTCTTCGTGGTTTATCGCTATCAGCGCTATTGCACCTGTAGGTTTTAATTACGTTATTCCCGCGGTGGTTATTCGCGCGCTAGCACTACTTCGCATTGCTTCGGGATATGCCAGTATGTGGGTGGGTCATAACGATTTGCTTACCCGTATCGCAGAGGGGCGCTTGCTTGTATTCAGTCAACTTGAAAACAGTAAAATTACCGACAAAGCATTCACAACAGAAGCATTAGCCCAGCATACCGAAACGCTTGCCAGTCGGTGGATTGCTTGGATAGCTCCGCTTTCTAACATCACATTTATATTCACTAACCTTTGCGTTGCTGCGGTATGGTTTGACCTTCCCGGCACCTCGTTTTTACTTACACTTTTTGTTATTTGGCTCTTCATCGTTGTGCTGCAAGGCTTTAGTGGTTTAAACGTTGCGAAAAAAGCGACAAAGGAAAATAAAGTGTTTCGCCAAGAGTCAGCCGACTTTCTTAATTGCAGTGCTATATGGCACTTAAATAAAGCAATGAACAACTTGCCAAAGGAAGAGGGGGGGCATGCGATCAATAGCATGCCGAGTGCTGACAGGGTGTGGCGACAACAAACTACGCAGAAAGACAAAGCTTTACGCGCGAGCTGGTGGTTTCAAGGCGCGGCATTTTTTGCGGTAGTGTTAGTTATGTCGGGCGCAGTTAGTCCAATATCTGACTTTTCGTATATGCCTATTGCTATTGTTGTGCCCATGATATTGATGGCTGCGCCTGATTGGGCTGGTGCAGCTTTTCAC
Organism: Alteromonas sp. AO-Serp; assembly: GCF_017849675.1. Lineage (NCBI taxonomy): Bacteria > Pseudomonadati > Pseudomonadota > Gammaproteobacteria > Alteromonadales > Alteromonadaceae > Alteromonas > Alteromonas sp. AO-Serp. The sequence continues at coordinate 7,501 of NZ_JAFLMX010000306.1, read as the reverse complement.
AGCATTACCAAGTTTGCACAGCACAAACAAAGCGCGAAAGCCCTTAAGAAGCTCAAAACCTCACCCATTAAAGTACTTGAACGCACCGAACTGCACCATTCACTTACGTTATCTGATTATACTGCCAAAAATAGACGCTTACCTTTGGTCAATGCTACATTCCCAGCCACTGGCATCGTATGTATATCCGGGCCGTCAGGCTGTGGTAAGTCATCTTTGCTTCAGTCAATTGCGGGGGTTGTGCCTTCTACTGGACTTAAAGAAGTGGATGGCATGCGTATAGCCGATGGCTTAATTAAAAACTGGCGCTATGTGGAACAAGAGCCAATAGTGCTTTCTGGCAGTGTCTCTTCAAATTTAGACCCTGCCGGAATGGGTATTCCCCTTGATGACATGACTAACCTGTTAGCTCAATTAGGGCTAGAGGCACTGTTGCCGTTGTCTATGTGGGTTGGCAAGGCGGGTAGGACGCTCTCTGGGGGAGAGCGTAAGCGACTAGCCTTAGCGCGCGCTATTTTATCTCACGCAAAAGTGTTGCTTGTTGATGAACCCTTCGAGGGCTTGGATGTGACTACTCAGCATAAAGTGTGTGAGGTATTAAATCGCTACGCTGCCAACCATCTCATCCTAGTTGCTTCTCACGTTACGCCAAGCGCGTTAAATGTATCATCAACACTACTATTAGAAGAGGCGAGAATGAATAACCTTTGTGCAGGTCAGCATGCTATCAGGTTGCCTTAATATACAGGATTGACCTCAGCTAAGCGGATCGCTCAAATTCTTCCGTGATTTCTTCCAACGTTCTTCCTTTTGTTTCTGGGAAGAACTTAGCAACTAAGATCAGGCTGACTAAGGCAAACACGCCGTAAATTGCAAACGTGGCCGCGGCTCCCAAGTTGGCCAACTCCCAAGGGAAAACAACTTGAACTAGAAAACTGGTGAGTGAATTCACCATGCCAACTAATGAAATAGCCAAAGCGCGGGTTTGATTCGGAAAAATTTCAGCAAGCATTGCCCACATCACTGGGCCAAGAGACATCGCGAACGAAGCAACAAACGCAATGATGCCAAACAACACTAAAGGTGCATTCATATTAATACTGCTCGTAAGCAATGGTTGCTGATACGCATCGTATTCGTCGCTGGTAAGTGTGGTCTTTAGCGTGCGCTTAAACTCAACGTCTGAATAATAAATATCGCTGGTTAGTGGAGTTAGCTTTATTGCCACACTCGGCGCATCTTGCTGTATTTCGTTTATGGCCGTTTGCTGTACTTGATATGTCGCCTGTTTAAAGCCATAGGTACAAATAGACATGCTGATCACTACGCCAGTTAAGCCAATCAGCAGCAGCGGTTTTCTTCCCCATTTATCAATAGTTAGCATAGCGACTACGGTAAATGCTACGTTAACCAAGCCAATCCATACAGCCTGCATAAATGCCGCATTGGTACCTACACCGCTTTGTTCAAAAATCGTGGGCGCGTAAAAAAAGATAACGTTAATGCCGGTAATTTGCTGTGCAATGGCAATGGTAATGCCCACCATTAACGGAAATCGCATGGCCTTCGCCTTTAGAAAGCCTAGGCGTTCACGAAAAGGCCACGACTTTTCTTTAAGTGAAGACGCTATATCTTCAACAAGAGCGCTGGCTTGGGCTTTGTCGAATAAGCGGTTTATAACCTGTTCGGCTTCCTCGTGTTGGCCTTTGAGTACCAGCCACCTGGGGCTACGCGGAATAGTAAACAGTAAACCAAACCATAGTGCTGCGGGGATAACCTCCAAGCCCAGCATGTAGCGCCATAAATGTGTATCTAAACCCCATTCAGCAACCCAACCTGCACCGCTGTTACTCAGCTGTAGCAGGTAATAGTTGGTGAAATAGGATAGGGCGAAGCCAAATACAATGTTTAGCTGGTTCACCGACACCATTTTGCCTCGGTTTTCTGGGGCGCTTATTTCCGAAATATACAGCGGGGCAATGATCAGCGAACAAAACGCAATGCCGCCAATAAAGCGAGAAAGCACTAATAGTTCGAAATTAGGGGCTAAGGCTGAGCCGACAGAAGAAAGCAGGTAAAGGAAAGCGACAAGAATGAGTGCTTTGCGCCTGCCAATAGCGTCGCTAACGCCGCCGGCAAATAGCATGGCTATTAGCGCGCCTAGTGTCGGTGAGCTTACGACGAAGCCTTGCTGCCAATCGCTTAGGTTAAATTCGGCATCGATAAAGCCATTGGCTCCTGCTATTACACTGGCATCGAAGCCAAAAATAAACCCTCCAAGAGAGACAATGAGTGTGTAATACAGCGACGGAGACAGGGCTTTATTCATTTTATAATTTGCCTAATGTGTCCCTATTTACTACTTCGGGTTCAAATAAGTGCTCAATAGGAATAGGGCTTTTTATGTCATAAACATGTTGTAGCACCCAATAAGCAGCCATTTCTCCCATAGCGTGAATAGGGTTATTAATTGTAGTGAGTTTTGGATAAAGGTAGCGCGAAAACAGTACGTTATCGAAGCCAATAATAGAAAGCTGTGACGGTATATCAAATCCCGCTTCTCTTGCGGCGGTCATTGCACCAGAGGCCATTTCGTCGTTTGCGCATACCAATGCGGTAAAGTCAGAGAATGTTTTCTGAAGATGTTGCATGCCTTCTTGGCCTGATGACTCGTGGAAGTCGCCTTCAAAAACACTGTTTTCACTAAAGGTAACCCCTGCTTCTTGAAGGGCTCTTTTGTGACCTGCCAGACGATCGCTCGCATCCTTTTTAAATAGCGGGCCGCTAATGTACGCAATCTTTTTGTGGCCTGCATCAATAGCAGCTTTCGTTGCCATGTAACCGCCTCTTTCGTTGTCCACAACAAAGCAGTTCTCGTCGAGAGCGTCCACTTTTCGGTTTATCACAACAACGGGGATCTTACTGTCTACTAGTGTTTTTAAGTAGTCATCGGAGACGGCTTCAGCGTGAAGAATCAAGGCATCGCAACGGCGGCTTTTTAGAAACTCAATCGCTTCGTGCTCGCGCTTTTCATCCACATGACCGGCGGTAATAATAACGTGCTTACCGTTTTGTTTAAGCACATGTTCTACCGTACTCATCAAGTCGCCAAAGTATGAGCCGTGTAGTTCAGATACGAGCAAACCGACGCTGTTAGTGCGGTTTGACGCAAGAGATTGAGCGATGGCATTGGGTTGATATCCCAACGATGCCATAGCATCCTCTACTTTTTTGCGGGTGCGCTCGCTTACCTTCGCGTTGCCATTCATAACGCGAGAAACGGTAGCTAACGAAACACCTGCGGCCTCTGATACTTGGTAAATTGTTGCCATACGGTTTGGTACTTGTCCTTATTTGATACCGCTAATGTACCCATTTATCCGGCTCTTAACCAGTTTTGAATAAGCCAAAGCGCTTTGTTTTGGCGTACGTTTTTGGGTTGCGTAGTCGACATAAACTATGCCGAAACGCTTTGAATAGCCCAGTGCCCACTCAAAGTTGTCCATTAGGCTCCATGCAAAATATCCGCGTATGTCTACGCCTTTTTCTATTGCTTCATTTACCGCATTTAAATGGGTGTGGAAGTAGGCGGTACGCCCATTGTCCAACACTTCCCCATCTATGAGCTCATCATCCATTGCTGCTCCGTTTTCAGTGATGTAGATAGGCGGTAAGTCGTAGCGTTGGTGCAAATCAACAAGCAGCTCGGTAAAGGCATCAGGAGTGATTTCCCAGCCCATTGCGGTTAATTCGGTTGTGGCTGGAGGCACAATTTCAAACCAACCATTGCCGTCACTTTGATACACAGTGCGGGTGTAATAATTAATGCCTAAGTAATCGATTGGTTGGCAAATAATAGCCATATCACCTTCCGCAATGTCGGGCTTAACGTCGGGAGCGAGCTTATCGATAATGTCTGGATATTTGCCTTCAATAATAGGCTTTAGATACCATTGATTGTGGTAATCATCGGCGAGTTTGGCGGCGTGTATGTCTTCGGGTGAATCACTTTTTGTATGGCAATTGCTAAAGTTAAGTACGATACCGTTTTGGCTTTTTGGGCAAACTCGGTTAAGCACTTTTAACGCTAAACCGTGAGCAAGCAATAAGTGATGCGCTGCCTTTCGACCATTTGCCATGCCTGTCTTTCCAGGTGCATGAATGCCTGCCTCATAACCCAAATAGGCTGAACAAAATGGCTCATTTAATGTCGCGTAAGAGTGGACTTTTTCGCCCAACGTGTTTGCTACGGCTTCAGCATATTTTTCGAATTCATAGGCTGTGTTGCGATTAAGCCAGCCACCATTGTCTTCAAGGTGTTGCGGTAAATCCCAGTGATAAAGCGTCACGAACACTTTCATGCCGCGCTTGATAACTTCATTGACTAAGTTTACGTAAAAGCGCATGCCCACTTCGTTTACGCTACCGTCCTGTTTCATCACTCGCGGCCACGAGATAGACAGCCTATAAGCATCAACACCAAGAGAATCAATTAGCTCTACATCTTGTTTCCACAAATCTATGTGGTTACAGGCAATGTCACCATTAGTGGCATCAGTAATGGCATTTTTCTTTTCGCAGAACGTGTCCCAAATACAATCTAATCTTCCTTTTCTGTCTCCCTCTATTTGGAAACTTGATGTAGCCACACCAAACAAAAAGTCTTTCGACAACATCATTGAATTGGATGGAAGGTTAATTTCTTGCATCGTGGGTATGTCCTGACTATAACAATTTTTTCATATTAACCCTGCGCTAGACAGGGCAAATAACATCATATTTACATTGAATTCGATTACGCTTCGTGTAATTATCTCTTCAATGTAAGCGCTTACAAAATCATTTGTAGTTAGATGTAAGCGCTTTCAAATGTAAATTTATCATTAAATAGAAAAATAGCAACAGAGGTTATTCGTGGACACACCAGTGCAGCCTAATATTTCAAGCTCCCAAGAGGCAGAGGCAAACGGTGGATACCGTTTTGCGCTTATCTCACTCACCACGCTGTTCTTCATGTGGGGTTTTATTACCTGTTTGAATGACATCCTTATTCCTTACTTAAAAGGTGCATTCAACCTTAGCTTCACACAAGCAATGCTGATTCAGTTTTGCTTTTTTAGTGCCTATTTCATTGTGTCACTGCCTGCAGGCATGGTGGTGTCGCGCATTGGTTACCAGAAAGGTATTGTACTTGGGCTCGCTATAGCCTGCGTGGGGTGCTTGCTGTTCTTCCCCGCTGCATCAAGTCAAATATACGGTATTTTTCTGTTAGCTCTTTTTGTATTAGCGTCTGGTATAACCGTACTCCAGGTGTCTGCCAACCCTTATGTAACGGCACTCGGCGATCCTAAAACTGCCTCGTCACGACTCACCATGACCCAAGCATTTAACGCTTTTGGTACAACCGTGGCTCCCTTCTTCGGTTCTTATCTTATCTACGGCGCTACAGGAGAGCACGGAGGCGGTACGCCAAGCGCTTCAGACGTGCAAGTGCCTTACCTAATTCTTGCTGCATCACTGCTTCTTCTGGCTCTTATTTTCATGTATTTAAAGCTGCCGAAGCTAAATCACACCAGCGCAAGCACTGGAGTATTTAAAGGAGGTGCATGGCATCACAAGCACCTTGTTTTAGGCGCTGTCGGCATTTTTATGTATGTCGGCGCGGAAGTGGCTATTGGCAGCATGCTAGTGAATTATCTAGCGAGTCCGGCGGTTGGCGGATTAAGTGAGGCAGGGGCGGCCAAGCTGCTTGCTTACTACTGGGGAGGCGCGATGGTAGGGCGCTTTATCGGTGCTGTGGTCATGCAAAAAATCTCGGGTGGCTACGTGCTGGCGTTCAACGCTTGTGTGGCTATTGCGCTTATTTTGCTATCACTTTCAAGCACAGGAGACATAGCGCTGTGGAGCATTTTGGGAGTAGGTTTGTTTAACTCAATCATGTTCCCTACCATTTTTAGTCTTGCACTTCACCAGCTAGGAAAAGACACCCCACAAGGCTCAGGCATTCTTTGTTTAGCCATAGTTGGCGGTGCCATTATTCCACTGCTTCAAGGCATGCTTGCAGACACCGTCGGCGTTACGCTGTCATTTTTACTACCCGCTTCTTGCTACCTTTACATTGCCTACTATGGCCTTGTAGGAAGTCGCGTATCTCACATTAATACCACTGAAAAGTAACGAGGATAAATAATGCGAAAAAGTATAATCGCGAAAGTTGTTACCGGTGCATTGGTTGGCGTTTTAGTTAGTGCATGTTCAGCTGAAAAAAATACGTCTTCAGTCGATGACGTTGAGCCACAGCCAAACAAAGCGGGCGAGGTATGGCCTAAACTAGATATTGAAGTTAAAACAAACGCTACTGTCGAAACTAAGGTAGAAGAAATTCTGTCTACCATGACTATCGAGCAAAAAATTGCGCAGATGATCCAGCCTGAAATTCGCAATATCACGGTAGAAGATATGCGCAAATATGGATTTGGTTCTTATCTTAACGGCGGTGGTGCATTCCCTAATAACGACAAGCACGCCACACCAGAAGACTGGGTAGCACTTGCAGAAAAGCTTTATCAGGCTTCCATCGATGACAGTTTGGACGGCTCGACAATTCCTACAATGTGGGGGACAGACGCTGTTCACGGTCATAACAATGTTATAGGCGCAACCTTGTTTCCTCACAACATTGGATTAGGTGCGGCAAATAACCCTGAACTGGTAGAGAAGATTGCGCACATTACAGCTAAAGAGGTCATGGCGACGGGTATCGATTGGGTATTTGCGCCTACCGTTGCTGTGGTACGTGACGATCGCTGGGGCAGAACCTACGAGAGCTATTCTGAAGACCCAGCCATTGTTAGAGAGTATGCTGCTTCAGTGGTTAAAGGTCTTCAAGGGGCAGCTGACAAAGACTTCTTAAGCGACCAGCGTGTAATTAGTACAGTAAAGCACTTTGTAGGTGACGGCGGTACGGTTGGCGGTGATGACCAAGGTGACAATGTTGCCAGCGAACAAGAGTTATTTGATATTCACGCCCAAGGCTATGTGGGCGGATTAACGGCGGGCGCGCAGTCTGTCATGGCGTCGTTCAATAGCTGGAATGGCGAGAAGCTTCATGGTCATAAATACTTACTAACAGACGTACTTAAAGAGCAAATGGGCTTTGACGGGTTTGTTGTTGGTGACTGGAACGGTCATGGGCAAGTTAAAGGTTGCAACAACGAAGATTGTGCGCAGGCCATTAACGCAGGCTTAGATATCTTCATGGTGCCAAACGATTGGAAGGTGCTGTATGACAATACCCTAGCTCAAGTAAACGACGGCACCATCCCTATGTCGCGTATTGATGATGCGGTACGCCGAATTCTTCGAGTGAAAGTACGCGCTGGACTTTTCGAAAAGCCAAGTCCGGCAAACCGCCCGTTATCTGGCGACCGTTCGCTTATTGGTAAGGCAGAGCATAGAGAAGTGGCGGCGCAAGCGGTGCGCGAGTCTCTGGTACTGCTGA
>NZ_JAFLMX010000267.1:0-1532 GCF_017849675.1 Alteromonas sp. AO-Serp | reverse complement strand
TACTATCTCAACGCCAAAGCGACTAAACCACAAGAATGGGGTCAGAGTCTGAGGTATCCCCACAAATAATATAACGATATCAGTGAGATAAAAAAGATAGGAACATTCATGACGTTTGGTGATCAGATCAATCGCCAAACTTCACCGAGGCCAAACAATCATGAATGCCCTATCTATTGTGAACAAAGTCGTATCGCTTGTCAGCTACAAAATGCATAAAACTCGTCGGGATGCGGTAACGGCGTGCGTCAAAAGCATGCTTAATGGAAGCGCTGCAACCGTAACCAGCATAGGTCGAGGAATTAGCACTAAAGCCTTTGAAAAACATCGGATTAAACGTGCAGACCGTTTGCTTTCAAACCCACATTTGTTAAGCGAAACACCGTTTATCTATGCATCTATATGCCAACTATTTTGCAGCAGCACATCACGCCCTGTTATTTCAATTGATTGGTCAGATTTAGACGACCGTAAAGCGCATTTTCTTTTACGCGCGGCCATATCTTTAAAAGGTAGACCCGTCACACTTTATCAAGAAGTTCACTGCAACAAGACCAAAGAGAAACCAGCTACGCACAAGGCATTCCTAAAGACATTGCACGCCATATTACCTTCCTACTGTCGACCTATTATCGTCACCGACGCAGGGTATAAATCACCTTGGTTCAGAGAAGTACTAGCGCTAGGGTGGGACATTGTTGGGCGTATCCGCAAGCCACATTTTTACTCGCTTGATAGAGGTAATACGTGGCAGTGTATTCGCCACCTCTATACCCTAGCGACGTGTCGTTCGAAGCGTTTTGATAACAGCCAAATCGTAAGAAGCAACCCCTTTGCCTGCACGCTTATTCTTTTTAAACAGAAATCCAAAGGACGTCATGCTTCAAATTCAGACGGTACACATAAAGCTTCAAAGCGCTCAAAAGTCCATGCGCGAGGGGCGAAAGACCCGTGGCTATTAGCCACATCACTGGCGTCTCACCGAAGCTTATCGAAACAGGTCGTTACTATTTATCGCCAGCGTATGCAGATTGAAGAAGGGTTCAGAGACATGAAAAGTACCAAGTTCGGGCTCGGCTATGAGCAGAATAAAAGTGTGAAAAAGCAGCGTCTGACGATACTGGTACTACTGACTACGTTAGCGTCACTCGTGGCTATATTACTGGGTATGGTGCTCGCCTCTTCGAACAAACACCGTCGATTCCAAGCCAATACCGAAACTAGAAGCGTGCTGTCATTCCATTATCTTGGACTAAGGGCTGTCGCTTGCAGGATACGATTCACTATGCGACAGTGGAAAGCTGCACTCAAATGGTACAGCTCCATAGTAGACGGGACCTGGGCTGGAACCGCATGAAATTAAATTCGTGGGGATCCCTCAGACTCTGACCCCATTATTGGGAGGCGCTTTTTGCCTGCATGGTGACGGGTGCTCTGTTGGAGAGTAGTAGATAAACCATGCTGGCGATGATTAACCCTACAAACCATGCGTAGGCGTAAAGCGTATCGAAAATAGCAGGCACGCTTTCTAC
>NZ_JAFLMX010000332.1:0-5700 GCF_017849675.1 Alteromonas sp. AO-Serp | reverse complement strand
CACTATCTCTATAGGCTCCTTCACTTAATGACTCTTCCCCCGAAGAAACCAATTCACCAGATTCGTCATTCACGTTGTCGTGATCATAAGCCGTACAACTGTCATACTTATTAATTCGCCAATTACTTCCGTCCCAATATTGGGTGCGAAGCGGTAACAAAAGCGCTTCGTCGGCTGCACCGTAGTTATTTATTAACGTAGCACGACCATAGGCGAAGCTGATTGAATCACCAAAATCATCAACGCACTGACCGGAGCAAGAAAGTCCATTGAAGTTTGCGCCCTCAATTTGTGCTTGGTCTGCCACCAGCGCAATGTGTGCTTCGAGGTAAGGCCCATCTACGCTGTTATCAGCAAGGCGACTAAATACGATATCGTTGTCAGAAAATGAAATAAGACCAGCACTGGCATTTTGCGGCCAACTTATTGGATTAATGTTTTCCAGCCTATTTAGCAAGCTTGTGCCGTGCTCGACTTGTAAGCTGATATTGATCAGTTTATCAAAACCATCGTAGTAGTTTGTGGTGCGGCTGCCATTTTGGTTAAGTGCGGTTAGCGAGAAGCTCACTTCACTAATAGGTTGTTCAAAGTAATTAAATGCACCATTGACGTTACATGCTGCTTCAACACTTCCGCTCAAGGCAAAATTAGAAGGTGCGAAACGCCCAACGTTTTGCACCAGCCCTTGCACGGTGGTATCTGACAAATAAGTACTCTGTGCCGCAATGGAAATTGTACCTACCTCATCGTAATTAACACCAACGTTAACTTTACCTTCGTCGCTAAATAAAACACTGGGCACGCTCAATGTACCCGTTGCGCCGCCACTAGGAAGTATATTTAAGGGTGTTAACAACGCGCTACCTGAAAAATGCTCCGCGGTATTATTATTTTCCAGTGCTGCAAAGTTATCTGGTATTCCATCGTCGTTACTGTCTTCACCATCGACCCACTGTACTGTTCGCAAGCCTAAGACAAAGTCTTCCCCTGTCAGTTTGAGCAGCGAACCATTCGCACTATTCGCGTAACCGTTAAGATTGGAGCTCGTGCCGCTATCATTTAAGATATTCATAGCAAAGCCGAATGGACGCACTTTAAAAGTATTAGAAGAACCTGCAATACCGCTTCGATTTGTTATGTCTGCTGACAACGACAACTCTCCCGCATCTGGGTATTGAATTGTAAAGGCTGCTCGCGAGTCAGCATCAAATTGGATAGGAAAGGTGCGTGGGGTTAGCCCCAGTTGATGTTCATTACCGTTGTTGATAAGCAGTAGGGTGTTAGAACAATTGCTCGAACTAGAACAGTTATAATTTAATTCAACATCGACAATTTGATTTTTTAGCGTGTCAGAATTCCCACATGCTTCGATTGCATAGGTCTTGCTGTTAAAGCCAGTGTCTGAAGGCTTACCAGAAAGCTGAGTAACGATGGTTTCTGAATCATCAGTGATATTCTTAAACACCAGCCCGTCGGATTCATACTTTATTTTACAGCTACCTAAATTCACTTCTTTACCACCGATAAAGCAACGCAATTGAGAAGATGGATTTTCTCCCGAAGTAGCAAGTTCAGGATCTGCGCCTCTTAGGCTATCGAGTGTTAGCGAGGTCTGCCCGATAAACGTTACGCTGTCGTCAGGCGACCATCGATAGTTACCGCTATTAACGGGCACTAAGTTGACTGTAGATGGCTGAGAGTAGAGTAAATCACAGTTGACGTCTGCACAGGCTTTTAGGGTAACTTCTTTCGCGGCGCAGCTGCTACCCTTGTTATCAGCCAGTTCAAAACGATAATGATTCAGTACTTCAATGACTTCCCGACCGCAGATGCCAGGAATATTGTTTGGCACTTCATTAGCCGTCACCCTCAGAGTAGCAGGTGAGCCGACGCCACCTCCTGCGGTAAAGCGGCCTCTCAATGTGCCTTCAGACACATTGGCAAAGGTTATTTCACCTTTTGCTAAAACCAATGCGTTGGGGTTTGAGCCATCGATGACCACATCTCCATCGACATAAATCGCGAGATAAGCCCCTTCAGCGACAGTGATATTTGCGTTCACCATGGTGAACTTTGTAGCAACGCCACCTATATTGTCCCCCGGGTCAGAAACATAAATTCGCGTGGGTGCAATTACGTTGTAGTTACCCGCCGCCATGGTTACCAGTTGACGGTTAAAATAATAATCCCCCGCTAAGTCCCCTTCTGCTATCTCTGGGCCGCTATCGTCAATGGTAATTGTTGGTATCGCTCTCGCTTGTGAGTCGGTAAGCGCATCTGTGTTGTTCACGGTACAGTCGACAGGGTTCTGTCCGCATTTTGGGTAGTCTGCAGATCCGCTTGTAGCGTCGGTGATAAACTGCTGTGCTGACAACACACCTGCATTTTCATCAATCATTCGACTACCAGCTGCGAGTGAAATTGCGGAACCACTAAAAGCGGCAACCGCGCCAGGAAAGGCGTCATCACAACTAGGAACTTCACCACTAAACACAAACTCTGAAGTCATAGCCAGAATGCTAGCGTCTTCTTCAGTGTGGTTGCGCTCAAAGTCTAAGCTTCTATCCTCATCTACACGAAGTCCAAGCCTATTTTTGTTCACGCCGCAGCTGCGAAGCCAACCGCCGTCGCCGCCGTTTCTACTTATTTTACTGGCTGCAACCAAAGGAGTTTGCGCATAGTTATTTTTAAAGTCATTTCGAAAGCAACCATCGTCCCACCCCTGTATGCGTACGTCGGCAAAATCGGCTTCCCAAACCACTTCAATACCATTGTCATCGAAAAATCTACGATTGAACCCCTCTGTTGTCGCCATGTAAGCTACCGTTTCATTGCGTGTAACTGGCGCATAATCTGTTTCAGACGCTTCCAACGCCATAAAATAAGATGGTGCTTCATACTTTGCTGCAATAGTTAGAAACGGTAACAAATGTTCGTTGGGTGGCTTCTTTCCATTAACGTCAACTTGGTTATTTAACGTTTGAATAGAGTGAAAGAAAACAGGCTTTTCACCAAAATCAGTTTCAAGTGAAACGCGAGCATATCTCGCATTTTCTTCGCCCACCTTCAAGGGGCCGTTAGGTTCATACCAAGGAGAGCTTGTCGATGCCTGAATAGTCCCCCCTCCGAGCTCCATCTTACCGACTTCAACAATATCACCGTCAGGAAATTCATGAACGCCATACGCAATCGCTAAGTAATGTGCTCCCATCGTGATATGTGGACCATCTTCTCCAGAAGGCTCAAGGGGCAGCGCTTCAAAACCTGTGCGGGTAACATTGCGAATTTTGACAATCGCTGGGTTGCTACCTTGATTGGTAGACAGCATAAACACCGCTGGCGGCTCGTCGTATACCTGTGAAAAGCTAATGGTTGTCCACTCTGCTTTATTGTAGGTGTTTTGAAGCTCGATGAACCTGCCTTCGATTTGAGGGACGGCTTGCACGGGCAGTGCAATACATAACGTGAGAAACAAACAAAACAGCGAAATAGACTTTAAGTTCATTATTGTTCCTGCCTTACTTCCACGCTTACTTTCCTCGATGTTTCTATTTGTCCCGCAGAGCAACTAGATTCCGATGTCAGTAAGTAGACTTCCACTGCATTAGAGGTAACTTCCGGTTCTGTTGCTACTGCAGGACCTTTACACTCTATGTCCGCTTTACAGTTTTTAAGACCACTTGTTGTAAACATTATTTCGGTCTGATAAGGGCATGTTCGGTCTTGGATTTCAACTAACCGGGAAACCGCAACTTCCACCCCGCTCTGCGCTGCTAAATAGGCGCGAGCACCATAATATTCAATGGATTGCTGACGTATGTTTGATGAAATCTGATTAGACAAAGCAATGCCAAGTCCTAAAAGTACAATGCTAATAATGATCGCCACAATAGTGGTAGAGCCACGTTGTTTTGATAGGGTGCGAGAAGGCGATAAAGTAAATTGTCTATTAGGGAACATTGGGGAAGTGTACCTCGTGCGAGAAAGCCAACGTCTCGTCATCATTACCGATGAGCGTCAAGTCTAATTTGACCAAAGCATTTTGGCGCAAACTTACCGTTATTACGTCTGCACTCCAACTACTTACATTCGTTGCGATAATGCCTGTACTTGTTCCATCTCTTCGCACCAAAGCCTCACCCTGCGCCGTTGTTTCCTTACACACTGACACCGGGTTTTCGTTAAACACAAAAAAACGCTTCCCAGGGGAGGATTGAGTGTTTACGACTCCTAACTCAATTATGTATTGGTGATCTAAAACGTTTCCTTCGTCATCGGTGGCGGCGGTATATCCATTATAGTCTACACTGTTATCAATCACACTTTGCGGACTCGTTGGGTAGATAACTAATTTATCGTCCGCTGTAGGAGCCTCCATTTCAAACACTACGGAATGCAGCTTGTCATCGAAAGGGTCTGCGGTATATGTACCGCTCATAACGATTGGATAGTAGATTAAGCACCCTAAACTAGCGTCAAAGGAGACCGAGTTAGGCACAATATTTCGAAGTTCTTTTTCGAGCCGCAATATAATGAAGCGCGCATCTGAAACAAGGCGGGTACGTTCTGCGCCGGTTATATAAATTTGAGCACTCAACGAAATCACTTGAGCTACAGATACGCTAATCACACCTAAAATAGTGATCACTAAAATAAGTTCTATAAGTGTAAAACCGCGCTGGCGTCTTGCTTTTGGTAGGGACATTAATAGCTCCCTCGATAAGCACTGAAGTTGTAAACTTGGCCGTCTGGAGCTGTGACCGCGATATCGATACGCTTGTATTGTTTTGGTGCTCTTTTGTTTAAGTCTGACTCAATTGAAGAGTCATAAGTAACACCGACACGGTAAGCAAAGCCATTATAATTGCCGCCAACATTGCTAATAGCATAACCATTATAATCATCTACATCGTCATAAGCTTCTTCAGAGGTTTCACCAGCGTCTGGGCCTAGAGCGTCGGAACACAGGTTATCGCTGGCATTGGACGGATCAGGCTTATCGACACAGGTGACAAATGGTGGGCTTCTGTCACTATTTTCATCATAAGAGCGACTAAGAATATCATTCATTAAAGACTGCCCTAGCTTCGCCGCTTTCACCTGACGAAATGGCTCTGCGGTTTGTTCAGCTTGCGGGACAATAAGCGACAGAACTACGGTTAGGCTAATCGTAAATACAACAATACCAATCACCAGCTCTAACAGTGTAAAGCCGTTCACGCATTTTTTATGTACAGGCAATACAACCCTAGCACGCATAAACTGCCCCTTCGCTTTGTAAACACATGGCAAAGGTACTTATTTGAATTCTACAATTCGTTGAACACGCGATATTTCGCGGCCTGCCAAACCCATCAAACTGAATTTGAGAAAAGCTATCGCCATTTTCATCGGCCGTTTGAAAAGTAAAGTCGGTGCTTGATGCATCGACTACCTGATCGGCATCAAAAAAGGTAGAAAGGGCGTTTGTACAATCGTGGCCAGCGGGAGGGGCAATGATTGTGGCGGTTATTTTCACACAGCTAGTGTCTTGCACATTTTGCATAGCACGAAACTGCATGTTACGAACGACTTGAAGTGTGCGATCGCGAAGGGCGATAGCTTCTTCCGTATCGTTACCAAGAAAGCGAGGTGCGGCGGTTACCGCCAGCACCCCAATAACCAATATGGTTATGATAAGTTCTACTAATGTAAAACCGG
>NZ_JAFLMX010000002.1:0-77204 GCF_017849675.1 Alteromonas sp. AO-Serp | reverse complement strand
GTAGTCGCACCGCCAATAAGTAGCGGAATGTCAAAGCCCTGACGCTCCATTTCTTTGGCAACGTGTACCATTTCATCAAGTGATGGAGTAATAAGGCCCGACAAGCCAATCATATCTACGTTTTCGTCTTTAGCCGTTTGTAAAATGCTGGCTGCTGGTACCATCACGCCTAAATAAATCACTTCAAAGTTATTACACTGAAGCACCACGCCCACAATGTTTTTACCGATATCGTGAACATCGCCTTTTACTGTGGCCAGAAGAATTTTGCCGTTGCTTTTCGCATCGTCTGATTTTTCTTCTTCAATGAAAGGCTGTAAGTGAGCAACCGCTTTTTTCATAACGCGGGCTGACTTTACCACTTGAGGAAGGAACATTTTGCCTTCACCGAATAAGTCACCCACTACATTCATGCCGTCCATTAACGGCCCTTCAATAACGTGTAGCGGGCGTTCAGCCTGCTGGCGCGCTTCTTCAGTGTCTTCAATGATGTAGTCGGTGATCCCTTTCACAAGGGCATGCTCCAAGCGCTTATTAACGTCCTGCTCGCGCCAGGTTAAATCTTCTTTCGCTGCAGCTTTGCCGTCGCCTTGATAGTTTGGGGCGATGTCTAACAAGCGTTCTGTAGCGTCACTTCTGCGGTTTAAGATAACATCTTCAACTGCATCGCGAAGTTCAGCGGGTATTTCGTCATAAACCTCTAGCTGACCGGCATTAACAATAGCCATATCCATGCCCGCTCGAATAGCGTGATATAAAAATACCGAGTGCATAGCCTCGCGTACTGGATTATTACCTCTGAACGAGAAAGATATATTAGAAAGGCCACCGGAAATATGAGAGTACGGGCAGGTTTTACGTATTTCACGGGTAGCTTCAATAAAATCAACCGCGTAGTTATCGTGCTCCTCAATACCCGTCGCTACTGCAAAAATATTGGGGTCAAAAATAATATCTTCAGGTGGAAAGCCGACTTCTTCTGTCAGCAGCTTGTAGCTGCGCTGACAAATTTCTACTTTTCGAGCCTGCGTGTCAGCCTGACCGGTTTCGTCAAACGCCATCACTACGGTTGCTGCACCATAACGCTTTATTAGCTTGGCTTGGTTTAAGAAGAGCGCTTCCCCTTCTTTTAAGCTGATAGAGTTAACAATCGCTTTGCCCTGTACACACTTAAGTCCTGCTTCGATAACATCCCATTTAGACGAATCGATCATAATAGGTACGCGGCTAATATCAGGCTCAGAGGCGATTAGATTCAAAAAGGTGATCATGGCCTGCTTAGAATCAAGCATGGCCTCATCCATATTGATATCGATGATCTGCGCGCCGTTCTCTACTTGTTGCCTTGCGACATCAAGTGCAGTTTCAAAATCACCTTCAAGAATAAGTCGTTTAAAGCGAGCGGAGCCTGTTACGTTGGTACGCTCACCGATATTAATAAATGTAGAAAATTCTGCGCTCATAATGCCCTCCTAGTGTACAAACGGCTCTAGGCCTGACAAACGCATTTTGGGTTCAAACTGTGGCACTTTTCTTGGCGCAATTCCATTGACCGCGTTAGCAATATCGCGAATGTGTTCTGGCGTACTGCCGCAGCAGCCACCTACGATATTCACTAGCCCTGACTGCGCCCATTCTTTGATGTGCTCGGCCATTTCAGGGCCTTCCATGTCGTATTCACCAAACTCGTTGGGTAAACCAGCGTTAGGGTGCGCTGAAATTAAGCACTCACTAACAGTAGCCACTTCATCCACGTATTGGCGCAGTAAGTCTGGCCCAAGAGCACAGTTTAAGCCGAATGAGAATGGACTGATGTGTCGCATGGAATAATAAAACGCTTCCGCGGTTTGACCAGACAGCGTGCGCCCTGAGGCATCGGTAATCGTGCCAGACACCATAACGGGCAGCGATATACCCAGCTTTTCAAAAACCGACTCTACCGCATAGGCTGCCGCTTTCGCATTAAGTGTATCGAAGATGGTTTCGAGCATGATTAAATCTGCACCGCCTTCAATGAGCGCTTCGGTAGACTCGCTATACGCTTCCACGAGTTCGTCAAAAGTAACATTGCGTTTGCCTGGGTCGTTAACGTCAGGCGAAATTGAAGCAGTGCGGTTTGTTGGTCCAAGTACGCCCGCCACGAAACGGGGTTTGTCGGGTGTCTTTGCTGTGAACTCATCGGCAGCTTTACGCGCCAATTTAGCTGCAGCTAAATTAATATCACGGGATTGAGCCTGCATATCGTAATCGGCCATAGCGATAGTCGTAGCATTAAACGTATTCGTTTCAATAATGTCCGCGCCAGCTTCAAAGTAATCACAGTGAATTTGATAGATGATATCGGGCTGAGTAAGAACCAACAAATCGTTGTTACCCTTAACATCGCAGTGCCAGTTGGCAAACTGTGTTCCGCGATAATCTTCTTCTTCTAACTTATGGCGCTGGATCATGGTGCCCATGGCGCCGTCTAATATAAGGATGCGCTTTTTAGCGGCTTCTGTAAGCGTTGTCTGCGCGCTAGAATTTGGTCTTTGGCTCACGTGCTACCTCTTTGGCTGTGACTTTTCAGCAAGCTGACTTAAATCGTAAGGCGTGGTCTGATAGACATAATAATTCAGCCAGTTTGTAAACAATAGGCTGCCGTGTGAGCGCCACTGTACAATAGGAGACTTGGCTGGATCATCCCCTTCAAAATAGTTTTTTGGAATTACTGGCGTTTGTCCCGCGGCGATATCTCGAAAATACTCGTCTTTAAGTGTATCTGGATCGTATTCTGGGTGACCCGTTACAAATACCATGCGCTTATCTTCTGACGCCACAATATAAGCGCCTACATCGTCAGACTCTGCAACAACACTAAGTCCATCGACGCTGTTATACAACGAGGTGTTAATATGCCCATAACGGGAATGTGGTGCGTAAAAAGAAGGATCAAAGCCTCTTAATAGCTCATTGTTCGGGTCATTCACTTTATGTTTAAAGACACCTGAAAACTTTTCGTCTCTAAGCTCTCGTGTAATGCCGTAAAAGTGATACATGGCGGCGTGAGCAGCCCAACATAAGTAAAGGGTTGAGTTTACGTGACGCTGCG
The DNA here is from genome assembly GCF_017849675.1 of Alteromonas sp. AO-Serp. Lineage (NCBI taxonomy): Bacteria > Pseudomonadati > Pseudomonadota > Gammaproteobacteria > Alteromonadales > Alteromonadaceae > Alteromonas > Alteromonas sp. AO-Serp. Next base: position 74,113 of record NZ_JAFLMX010000002.1, on the reverse strand, counting down.
CCCACTCCAATATGGTGGTCATGGTTTCCCAGTACTTTACTTCCTCATAATCGATAAGCGCGAGAGGCGCACCGGTGACAATGAGGCCATCGTATTTCTTATTCGCTACCGCTGAAAAGTCGTGATAGAAAGCATCCATGTGCGATTGGGGGGTATTCTTCGGCGCTTGATTATCAATTCGAATTAAATCCACGTTTATTTGCAGTGGCGTGTTCGATAACAGGCGAAGTAACTGTACCTCTGTTTCTATCTTGTTCGGCATTAAATTAAGAATACCGACTTCAAGAGGACGAATATCCTGATTGGCAGCCCTGTCCATGTCCATGGTAAAAATATTTTCACCTAGTAGTACATTCTGCGCGGGTAACTGCTCAGGAATACGAATTGGCATAGAGGGCTCCAGTGATAAATTACAATATCTGTATTGTGTCTATAACTGGCGATATGTCAACATCTTTACGTCTAGACGTCTAAACGTTTTTTTCTCTGGTGCTCAAAAATACTAATTATTTTGTTTATGCACCATTACCAACATCTCAGCTTCGGCACGAGGAATGTCGCAGGCTTCTATAATTTCATCAATGCTAGCGCCTTGCTTGACTAAGTCCGCCGCACGCTGATATAGGCGTAGGGAAGGATCTTGAAGCTTGAGTTCTCGAAGCTGGTTTTCAATATCAGTTTGCTTTTCGTCTAACTCTTGAAGGTGTCGAGTGATCACCAACGTGCGTGCTTGCGCCTCAGTTTGTTGATTATTTGCATTTTTAGCAAGGGCTTCAGTGCGGGCAATAGCCTCTGCGTTAGCATGTTCGCTTTCGCTTAATGCAGAACGCAACTGCTTAATGTGTGAATACAGCACACCCATCGCGGCGATGAGTATAACTACAAGAATACACAGTATGAGTTCTAATAAGGTAGGTGCAGCAAGCTGCCAATCCATGGACATAACCCTTGGGGAAATGTAGGCAGTATTATAATCAATACCGCCTATTCATTTATTTAGATGTTGCTAAGCTCATCCCACTCTTCGTCGCTTAACAATTTATTAAGATCTACAAGAATAAGCAGTTCGCCGTCGCGGTTACTTACACCTTGGATAAACTTAGCACTCTCTTCAGTACCTACGTTAGGGGCACTGTCAATCTCTGAAGATTTCAAGTAAACCACCTCAGCGACACTATCCACCAGGATACCAACCACCTGCTCGTCAGACTCAATAATAACGATACGGGTATTGTCAGTAATTTCTGTTGGCGGTAATCCGAAACGAGCACGTGTATCGATAACCGTTACTACGTTACCACGCAGATTGATAATACCAAGTACATAGTCAGGTGCACCGGGTACAGGGGCTATTTCGGTATAACGCAAGACCTCTTGAACTTGCATCACGTTGATACCGTAAGTTTCTTCACCTAAGCGATACGTTACCCATTGAAGGACTTCGTCGTTGCTGTCGGTGGCGTTATTATTTATTCTTTCGTCGCTCATGAACCTGGCTCCCAATACTATGGCGTCTGGTCGTTACTGCCTAAGCCTTTGTTAAGCATAGATATTAATTCTTCAACGTCAATTAACGCGCACATTTTTTCTTTAACCATCCCTGCTAACCAGGGACGCTTACCTGTGGACTCGCGCCATTTAACATCATCGGTAGTCAAATTGACCGTATTGACTAGCTTTTCACTAGCCAGACCCCACGCACTTTCCCCTAACATTATAAGATATCGGTAGTTAAGCGATTGTGCGAGGTTTTCGTCATATTTTTCTGGCATTACCCATTTTGCAGAGTCAACAACACTTAGTTTAGACTCTCTGTGCAACATTACACCCATAAACCAATCAGGTTTTCCAAATAAAGGGCCAATCTTCTCAATTTGGTGGATCCCACCTAGCGACGTCAAAGGCACCGCAAGTGTTAACCCTGCAACCTCAAAGAATAGCGCCTGAAAGCGAAAACCGAGAGTATCCTTTAGTGGAACTTTTGTTTTTTCAGCGCGGTTTAACGCAGCTTCTTGTTCATTTTCTACTAAAGTTTCTGCGTGAGACTGTTGCTGTTCATCTTCAATTGTCTCTGCTTTTTGCGTTTCAATTAACGATGTAACCTTTTCCGCTATCGCTTCTTGTTCATTCGATTGCGTCTCACTTTCATTGGCGGTAGAAGCAAGCGCCGTTTCAGCCATCTGCTGAGAAGCCTGCTCGAGCAATTTTGCCGTGCGCGCAGTCACATCTTCCGGTGCTTCTGGCTCTTTGAGGAGACTATCAAGGTATGCCTCCATCACTTCTTCACGGGCAAAAGGCGATTGCTTGCTCATGTTCTCGTTATTTCTCCAATACCGCTAATAATTTCTCGTACGCAGACACACCACGTGTTTTGGGGTACGCTGCGGAAATGGGAAGCTGTACTAAACTTGCATCCCTGAAGTGCGTGTCGACGGGAATAACCCCTTCCCACACGCGCTCACCATAGTCATTCATTAAGCGCTTTCGCGATGCAAGCGCCGCGTTAGTGCGCTTATCAAACATAGTTGGAATAATCACAGTATCAAAGGATTTGTCCAACGAACGTCCCATAATTTCCATGGTACGAATCATTCTGTCTAGCCCTTTAAGCGCCAGATATTCTGTTTGGGTAGGCACGATAACCTTGTCACACGCTGCAAGAGCGTTAACCATCAGCACCCCAAGCACTGGAGGACAATCGATGATAGCAACATCAAATTCTCCTGCTATTTTTGCCAACGCTTTTTTTAGGACTAAGCCCATACCTTGTTCGCTACCCATCGTTCTATCTAAGGTCGCGAGCGCCATTGTTGCAGGAAGCACATATAAGTTGTCTAACTTTGTCGGGCACAGACAATCCATAACATTATCGGCCGTAATGTCATTAGACTTAATAAAAATATCGTAAACTGAATGACTTGACGCTTCTGCATCGATACCGAAGTAATAACTCAGCGATGCATGTGGATCAGTATCAATCATGAGCACTCGCTTGCCTTGCTGTGCAAGCAAGCCGCCAAGGCTCACCGTAGTGGTAGTCTTTCCTACACCACCTTTCTGATTCGCTACTGTCCACACTTTCATATTTGCTGTTCCATTACTGTTCAAACTGCTATCGCATTTCGGTTTGAACGCAACTGCTCATATCATCAATGTTTATATTTTTACTGGATATATTGGCAACGGCGACAGCTTGAGGCATACCATACACAACACAGGAATCTTGGTCTTGAGCCCAAATCGTTGCGCCTTTTTCCTTGAGCATTCGGCATCCTTCTCTGCCGTCAGCCCCCATACCCGTTAATATAATTCCTAATACATCCCCACCATAAGCTTTAGCCAGAGAACTGAAAGTGAGATCAACACTGGGCTTATAATTCACCTTGTCACTCGCACTTGCATCAACAATGGCAATGCGTTTATTCGCACCTATGGTTTCTAGCAACATTTGCTTCCCACCGGGAGCAAGATACGCATGACCTGGTTTTAGAATGTCGCCGTGCTCGGCTTCTTTTACTCTAATCTTACAGTTTGTGTCTAAACGCTGTGCAAATGCCGTAGTAAATGTTCCTGGCATGTGTTGTACAAGCAAAATGGGGTATGGAAACTCTGCAGGTAAAGGAGACAGCACTTTTTGAAGCGCCACAGGCCCGCCTGTAGAAGCCCCAATTGCCAAACACTTGTAGTGCTTTCCCGTCGCTCTTACAGACGAAACGGTTGGTTGTTTAGCTGCGTCTTTATGCCCTGATAGCAACCCTGATGTTTTAAAAAACGCCTGCTTTGGCGCATTATCAGGAAGCTTTCTTGCCTCTGTAGAGCGAAACGACGGACGCTTAAGACCAATACCACGACGCGCTATTAAGCGTACTTTTGTACACAACAAGCGCGATGCGTCTTTTCTGTCCTGCGCGATATCTTCAAATTTCTTAGGTAAGAAATCGAGCGCGCCCGCTTCTAACGCATCTAATGTCGCTTGCGCACCATGATGCGTAAGCGAAGAAAACATAAGAATAGGTGTAGGCCGTTTGTCCATTATGGCCTTTACAGCTGAAATGCCGTCCATGACAGGCATTTCAACATCCATCGTTATCACATCCGGCTTAAGCGCTTCTGCTTTTTCAAGTGCATCGCGCCCATTTCTCGCTTCCCCAACAACTTCAAGTTCCCTATCGCCATCGAGTATTTCTTTTACTCGACGACGATAAAAAGTCGAGTCGTCCACGACAAGGACTTTAAAGACCATGGATTATTATTCCTGTTAATTCATCGCCTTACTTGATGGGTTTACGCGCATACCGTTTAAGCAGGCTCGGAATATCTAAAATTAGTGCAATTCCACCGTCTGATGTAATCGTGGCTCCCGCCATACCAGGCGTGCCTTGCAATAATGCATCAAGAGGTTTAATAACCACTTCTTCTTGGCCTATTAGCGCGTCTACTACGAATCCTACTTGTTGTGTACCAATTTGCACTACAACAACGTGTCCCTTTTCTCTATCGATGTTTTTGGGACCTCGAATCAACCATTCACCAAGGAAGAACAACGGAATTGCTTTTGAACGAACTATCATTGTTAGCTGGCCATCGACCGTGTTGGTCTTTTTGATGTCCATATTTATTATTTCGTTCACCGCACCTAATGGTAACGCAAAGGTTTGTTTTCCTACAACAATCATTAGCGTCGGAAGAATGGCTAGCGTTAGCGGAACTTTGATATCCAGTCGCGTGCCTTTTCCTAGCTGTGAATCTATGTTCACGGTGCCGTTAAGTTGGTTAATTTTGGTCTTAACCACGTCCATGCCCACACCGCGACCAGAAATATCACTAATTTCTGTTTTGGTTGAGAACCCTGGCGCGAATATCAAGTTAAACGCTTCAACATCCGACATACGTGCAGCTGCGTCTGCGTCTAGTACACCGCGACTAATAGCAATTTCTTTAAGCTTTTCAGGATCCATTCCTTTACCATCATCTTCGATGGTTAGAAGAATATGATCGCCTTCTTGAGATGCCGATAGCTGAACCGTACCCATGCGCGGTTTACCCGCTGCAGCACGGTCATCAGGCATTTCAATACCATGGTCGACGGAGTTTCTCACCAAATGCACAAGTGGATCGGCCAGTGCTTCAACCAGGTTTTTGTCTAAATCAGTTTCCTCACCCACAAGCTCAAGGGTTATTTCTTTCTTCAAGCTTCTAGCGAGGTCTCGAACAACGCGAGGGAAACGACCAAACACCTTCTTGATAGGTTGCATGCGGGTTTTCATTACCGCACCTTGCAAGTCGCCCGTTACCACATCTAAGTTGGCAATGGCTTTGGACATGCTTTCGTCGTTACTGTTGATACCCAAGCTTATTAGCCTGTTTCTCACTAGTACAAGCTCGCCCACCATGTTCATAATTTGGTCAAGGCGCTTGGTATCTACACGTACTGTAGTCTCAGCAGGAGGCGCAGCTGGTGCCGCCTTCTTCTCATCTTTTTTAGGCGCTGCTTTTGGTGCAGCAGGTGCGCTTGCTTTAGCTGGCGCTGCGGCGCTAGGAGCAGGCGTCGATTTTGGCGCAGCTGGCGCTGCTTGTTTCGCTTTTTGAACCGCTTCTGTTGCTGCCTTATCTACAGGAGGCTCTGGCGCCTTTGAAACGGCTCCCTGCTTGGTAGGCCCTTGCCCTGAGCCATGTAGTTGGTCAAGCAGTGCTTCAAATTCGTCATCGGTGATTTCTTCATCATCAGCTGCACTCGGCGTAACTGGTGCTGGAGCTGGTGTATTTGCCGTTGGCGCAGCTTCTTCACCACCAAACTTGCCTTTGCCGTGTAAATCATCAAGCAACGCTTCAAATTCTTCGTCGGTGATATCGTCGTTATCACTAGCGGCAGCAGGTGCAGCAGCCTTTGCAGGTTCGCTTTTAGCCGCTGAGGACTGTCCTGGTGCCCCAGAGCCATGAAGCTCATCAAGCAGCGCTTCAAACTCATCTTCAGTGATTCCGTCAATACCGCCGCTATCACCAGAACTTGGTGCCTGTGCAGTAGGCTCTTCAACAACTAATTCTGGCTCTTCAATCGCGGGCTCAGGTTCTGACACCGGCGCGCTTTGTTCACCAAAAATATTCTCATCTGGAGATTCCGGGCGACTTAGTTTGTGTAACAAGTCGACTAGGTGTGCATCTGCTGGCTCTAATGGATCCCGAGCTTTCACTCGTTCAAACATTTCAACCACCACATCTGTGGCTTGCAGAATAATATCCATCAGTTCAGGGGTTAGTGTTCGTTGACCGTTACGCATTACGTCAAAGACGTTTTCCGCACCGTGACAAATTTCTACTAACTCAGTAAGAGACAGGAACCCTGCTCCCCCTTTAACTGTGTGATAACCACGGAAAATTGCATTCAGCAAATCCGCATCTTCAGGATTGTTCTCAAGATCAACGAGCTGTTCTTGTAATTGTTCAAGTATCTCTCCAGCCTCAACTAGAAAGTCCTGTAATATATCCTCGTCAACATCAAACGACATGCGCCCGCTCCCCTAAAAACCTAAGCTAGACAGAAGATCATCTACATCATCTTGGCCTGACACGACGTCGTCGCGCTTATCGGCATCAATGATAGGGCCTTCTGCCTCTACACCATCAACCTTATCGGCCTTAACGCTAGATGGTTTAGTTTGTTCTGCACCGTCGCGTTCACCAAACATGGTAAGCATGTTAACTAAGCTGTCTTCCACTTCTTTAACCAAGTCGATAACGCGGCGAATAACCTGACCAGTTAAGTCTTGATAACCTTGAGCCATCAATACTTCTGTAAGTAACTGTGTAAGTTTAGCTGACTGTGCCGAACCTTCTTCCAACAATTCGTCTAAGTCTGCGCATAAAGCCTTGAATTCACCCAACTCTATTTGGCGATTCATCAGCTTCTTCCACTCAGGCATAACCTTTTCGATGCGCGCCGACAGCATTTCAGCTATAGGCATGCTCGCTTCAACGGCATCCATAGTAGTATTAGCAGCTTTTTCAGTTTCTTCAATTACGTAGGTTAGGCGGGATTGTGCATCGGGAATATCATCGGTCGCGAGATTTTTAATGCGGTCGTCTATTTGGAAATTATTCAGCGCGTCATGGAGCTGACGCGTCAGTTTCCCTACTTCGGCAAATAACTCAACGTTTTCTTTCATTGAGGCCGCTTCTAATAGGGCATTGGCTGAAGCGTTGTCACCCTCTTCAAGGTAGGTGACAAGCTGTTTTGCTTCTTCCAACGAAATTGGAACGTTTACATTCGTTGACATCCAGTAAACCTCATTTCTCTGGTGAGCGTCTGGATCAACCTAAACGTTCGAATATTTTATCTAATTTTTCTTTAAGTGTTGCTGCAGTGAACGGCTTAACAACGTAGCCATTAACACCTGCTTGCGCGGCGGCAACAATTTGCTCTTTCTTCGCTTCAGCAGTAACCATAAGTACTGGTAGGTGCTTGAGCTTGTCATCGGCTCTAATCGCGCGAAGCAAGTCAATACCCTGCATTCCAGGCATGTTCCAATCGGTAACTACGAAATCGAAATCACCTTGCTGCAACATAGGCAATGCAGTACTTCCGTCATCCGCTTCCTGGATGTTGGAAAAACCCAAATCTTTAAGTAGGTTTTTGATGATACGTCTCATGGTAGAAAAATCATCGACCACGAGAATTTTCATGCTTTTGTCCAAAATAGCCTCCAGTGAGGGGTTAATTGTTATTAATTTCTATTCTTCGTCAGCTTGCCACGACTTCATTCGTGATTTGAGTTTTAACATGGCCTGACTGTGAATTTGACTGACTCTCGATTCACTTACATCAAGAACCTCACCAATTTCTCTTAGGTTCAGCTCTTCATCATAATACAGCGAAAGTACAATCGCTTCTCTTTCAGGTAATGTCGTAATTGCATGGGCAAGCGCTTTTTGGAAAGCGCCTTGCATTAAATCTTCCAGTGGTGCGTCGCTACCTCGATTTTGCTCTGTCGAAATAACATCTTCTGACACACCTAAATCTTCAATACCTACCAGCTTTCCGGCATTTACTTCATTAAGCATTTGGTGATAGTCCTGCAAGCTTACATTAAGCTTATCAGCAATATCAGAATCTCTAGCATCGCGGCCTGTTTCGCTTTCTACTTGCGAAATTGCTTCAGTGATCGCTCGGCCATTTCGGTGAACTGAACGCGGTGTCCAATCCCCTTTGCGAATTTCATCTAGCATAGCACCGCGAATGCGAATACCGGCAAACGTTTCAAAGCTGGCTCCTTTTGAACCATCAAAGTTTCGAGCGGCTTCTAATAATCCAATCATGCCTGATTGAATTAAATCGTCTACAAGAACACTAGCCGGCAATCGCGCTATCAAGTGATGCGCTATACGCTTAACCAATGGCGCATGTCTTTCGACTAACTGCGCTTTATCGGTTTGTTGTTGATAAGCGGCTGCCTTGCTGTTCAACGCTGACTTCCTACGGCTTTTTCTGCAACTAATTGTTCAATGAAAAACTCTAAATGGCCACCTGGCTGCGCTGGAATAGGCCATGTTAAGGCTTTACTTGCCAACTGTGTTATTGCAACGGCTGCCGGTGAACCTGGGTAAGCATCGACAATGGCTGTCTGTTTACGCACTGCTTTACGAATGTTCTCGTCAAACGGTACTGTCGCCACTAATTCTAGTGCAACATCTAAAAAACGCCCTGTCACTTTGCTTAATTTACTAAATAGCTCTTGGCCTTCTCGCACGTCGCGCACCATATTAGCCACAACTTTGAAGCGGAAAACACCGTGCTCTCTATTCAGAATTTTTATCAATGCATAAGCATCTGTCAATGAAGTAGGCTCGTCACACACAACGACCATGATGTCTTGTGAGGCTTTTGAAAAGCTCAACACCATGTCTGAAATACCTGCCGCTGTATCAACGATAAGCACGTCAATCTGCGAGCGCAGCTCACTGAAGGCACGAATTAGGCCAGCGTGTTGCGTTGGCGACAATTCTGCCATCGACTGCGTGCCTGATGTGGCAGGGGCAATCTTTATTCCGTGCGGACCGGTCACTAGTACTTCATCAAGTGTACATTCGCCGGAAAGCACGTGGGATAAGTTTTTCTCAACACGCAAACCTAACATAACGTCTACGTTAGCAAGACCGAGGTCCGCATCGAGAACCATTACACGTTTACCTTGCTTCGCCATGGCGATAGCGGTGTTCAATGTAATGTTTGTTTTACCTACGCCACCTTTGCCACCGGTGACGGCGATTACTTTGATTAACCGTGATTGCTTCATTTTTCTTAAGCTACTCGCTTGGTCGTCAATCATACTGCTTATGCTGTTTTAATTGCGTTGTTACCACTAGTATGATTCAAACCGTACTTTTTATAAAGCTTTGCAGCAGCGGAAACCAAAGATTTCGCTTCTGCAATCTTAATGTCTTCAGGTACTTTTTGACCATCGGTGACATAACTAACCGGTAATTGGTATTCAACCGCTGCACTAAGCACCTCTCCTAAAGAGTAGCACTCATCTAACTTTGTGAAAATACAGCCACTTAGTTCAATATCATCATACGCTTGAATGATTCTCTGCAAAGCAGGATATTGCGTATTTGCTTGCGCTACCAAATATTTTTTAACATTTGGCATTTGTCCGTTATCAAACTGCTTAATTTGTTTAATTAATCGACTGTCTCTTTGACTAAATCCAGCCGTATCAATCAATACTAGTCGCTTATGACGAAGTTGGAATAATAAATCCGCAAGTTCTTCACTAGTCTGCGCTTTTCTCACCGTGCAGCCAATAATCTTTCCGTATGTCGCTAGCTGCTCATAGGCGGCAATTCTATACGTATCGATGGTAATCATCGCAACCGACTCTGCACCGTATTTTTGCGCATAGCGGGCAGCAAGTTTCGCAACGGTAGTTGTTTTACCGGTACCTGTTGGTCCTACTAATGCAACAGCACCTTGTGCGCTAAGTATATCGTTTCCTGTCACATTTATGCGATTAGCCAATAGGTTAAGAAGATATACCCATGCATCTCGTTCGTTGTAATGTGACGGCGTATAGCTAATAAGCTGTTTCGCTAACGCGTTGCTTAACCCCATATCGGTTAAACGGGTGATTAGATATTGATGAACAGGTTTTTGACGTTTGTTTTTAGCTTCCATCAAGTCGGCCACTTGATATTGCAATACATCGCGAAGAGACGCTAGCTCTTCCTTGATTTGAGCAAGCTCCGCTGACTGCGTCACAGCGGTATCATCCATACTCGACGCTTGATGCTCTGGGAAAGCGTTCTGACGAACTGGTTCATGAGAAGACTGCTGGGCTTCTACGTCGTCAATAAAGGCTTCTGAGAAGTCTAAGTGCGAAGCAATTTCATTGGCGTGCTTAGCATTCGCTGTCATTGGTTGGTTAGGTTGCGCGGGACTCGCCACGTCATTATTTCCACCGTGCTGCTTTTCTAGCAGTGCTTTAAGGCTATCAGGACCGTCGTCACCAATGATTTCGCTCAAGCTAGGCACTGCCTTTTGACCAGGTGTTTTTGCAGCGGCTTGTGGAGACGCTTTCGGCGTAAACAACTTCGCTTCAGGTTCTTTGTCGTAGGCTGCGACAAGCTCAATACCGTCAGCGACTTTGCGATTTGACATGATCACAGCGTCACTGCCCAATTCAGCTTTAACTTGGCTTAACGCCTCACGCATATCTTTGCCGAAGAAACGTCTAATTTTCATTGCAACCTCTCCAATCACCCAGTGTCAGATTATTGACCGACCGAACTGACTATTTTTATTTGTTTGTCGTCAGGCACTTCTTGGTAAGACAGAACATGAAGCCCAACAACCGAATATTTTAAGAAGCGAGACAGAACGGGTCGTAGCATGCCTGAGGTAAGGAGTACTGCAGGCTCTCCTTCTAACTCTTGCTGCTGACTGGCTTGCTGCAATGATTTTTGCAGCTTGTCTGCCAGGCCTGGTTCTATGCCAGCGCCATCTTCGCCACCTGCTTGAAGTGACTGGTGCAACATCTGTTCCAACTCTGGCGCCAAGGTTATGACAGGTATCTCTTTTGCACCTTGAGTAATTTCTTGGACAATTAAACGTTTAAGGGCAATACGCACTGCAGACACTAAAACATCGGGGTCTTGGCTGCGCGTGCCGTACTCACTGAGTGTTTGCACGATTGTACGCATATCGCGAATAGGCACGCCTTCAAACAATAAGGTTTGCAGTACTTTCACGACGGTGCTTAGCGGAAGAATGTCTGGTACTAATCCTTCAACCAGTTTCGGATGCTGCTTGGCAAGCATATCAAGAAGTTGTTGCGCTTCCTCGTGCCCTAATAATTGATATGCATTGTTAGAGAGTAATTGGCTTAAATGGGTCGCTACAACGGTCGCAGCGTCTACTACTGTGTACCCAAGGGTTTGTGCATGCTCCCGTTTATTGGGCTTAATCCATACTGCGTCTAAGCCGAACGCGGGGTCTTTAGTGGCACGCCCTTCTAATTTACCGAACACTTGCCCTGGATTAATAGCAAGTTCTTCATCGTGACTGATGATGGAATCGCCTATCGTTACGCCTAGCATAGCGATGGTGTAAGTGTTGGGCTCTAAATCCAAGTTATCGCGAATGTGGACAGGCGGAATAAGGAAACCCAGCTCTTGCGATAGTTTCTTACGTACGCCTTTAATGCGCGTCAACAACTCGCCACCTTGGGATTTATCGACAAGAGGAATTAAACGATAGCCCACTTCCAATCCGATGGTATCTACCTGCTGAACATCATCCCAGCCAAGCTCTTTCACTTCAGGTGCGACCGATTCATCTTTTACCACATTGTCTGGCACTTTGGGCTCTGCGGCCTTTCTCTTTTCTTGGACCGACTGCCAGTAAGCAAAGCCTGCAATCAAGAATGAGAACCCTAAGAATGCGATATGAGGCATCCCAGGAATGATACCCATCACAAATAGAACGCCCGAGGCTATATAAAGAGCTTGATTATTACCAAGCTGACCGCGGATTTCTTTGCCCATTTCCTGAGTCTCGTTTTCACGAGTAACGATAATGGCTGTAGCGACCGAAAGTAATAATGAAGGGATTTGCGCCACCAGACCATCACCTATGGTCAGTATCGTATAGATTTCTATGGCGTTACCGAATGAAAGACCGTGCTGAATCATGCCTATGAAAAGACCACCAACAATGTTGATTAGCATGATAAAAAGACCCGCTACCGCGTCACCTTTTACAAATTTTGAGGCACCGTCCATCGACCCGTAAAAGTCGGCCTCTGCAGTAATTTCTTCGCGGCGCTTGCGCGCTTGGTCCTGGTCAATATAACCAGCATTCAAGTCGGCATCGATTGCCATCTGCTTACCAGGCATAGCATCTAACGTAAAGCGAGCACTTACCTCTGAGATACGTCCTGCACCTGCGGTCACTACTTTAAAGTTGATAATAAGAAGAATGGCGAAAACAACAATACCTACGGCGTAGTTACCACCAATAACGACCGCACCAAAGGCTTCAATAACCTTACCTGCTGCATCGCCGCCTTCATGTCCGTAAAGTAAGACAACGCGAGTAGAAGCCACGTTAAGCGCTAGTCTCAAAACGGTAGCGATAAGTAACACCAAGGGGAAAATGCCGAAATCTACTGGACGCTGGGTAAGTACAGCCACCAAGATAATGACTAGCGACAACGCAATATTAAAGCTAAACAGCACGTCCAGTAAGAATGGCGGCATAGGCAATATAACCATGCCCATAATTGCCAAAAGGACGATGGGTGCGCCTAAACCACTGGTAAAATTTTGCAGCTGATTTTTATCGAATCGCTGAAGATAACCGGATAACTGCATGGCTTGGTGTCTCTCTATCAGAAAATTGACGCTTTATGTGAATCTTCTAGTGAGTTTTCAACTAACGTGCCAGCTTTGTGTTTTACGCAAAAGTTATCCAAATCTGAGCTGTAATCATGCGTGATTACTGTCTACAGTGACTTGTATAGGGCGATTAAGATTTTGTATCCGAGGGACATACGAACAGTTTATAATTACGTCACTATTCCTAGGGCCTACTCTTCGTTTTAAAAGGATTATTCATGGTAGTGCTACAAAACCGTGTTGCAACGTTTTGTTGGGTCAGCCTTGTCATCATGCTGACTTTTAGTCATGTAGCTCATGCATCTAAACAACCTAACTTACGACAGCGTGTGGAGAATTTGCTAGTTGATTCAGTGGAGATATACGGTTCACAAAATAGTAACCCATCTCGTGTGCACAATAGAGTTTTGGTAAGCGAGGTCTACACTCAACAGGGCTATCAGCTTATATGGTTTGGTACTAGTGATGCTGAAAACCGTCTTCAGGAACTCCTCCATGAAATTGCTGATTCAGAGTTACATGGCTTCTCGCCCGAGTATTACCACGCGTCAATGCTCGAAAGTCGCGACGCCAATACGGCACTCTTAGATGTACTAGCAACCGATGCCTTCATCAGTCAAACTCTGCATCGATTAAATGGGCTTGTTAGCCCCGCCAATGCAGATTCGCAGTGGTTCCTTAAGCAAAGAGAAGCGGATCCTGTGGCATCGCTAAATCACGCATTAACTAACGGTGTTTCTGCAACATTGCGGGCCATGTGGCCATCACACCATGAATACCAGTTACTGTTAGAAAAAAAGCGTAGTTTACTCACGGCAGTTTCTACAGTTACCACGCAAATTCCAGTTGGCCCAACACTTAAGCTGAACTCAACGAGCGAAAGAGTTGTGTTGCTGAAGTCTCGTCTTTTAGGGCCAGGCACCTATTCAGAGTTATTCGATAAAGATTTACTGGACGCGGTTAAGCAGTTTCAAATGTCTGCGGGCTTAGAGCCAGATGGTATCGTGGGAAGTTCCACTTTAGAAGCATTAAATGCTACCACGTTTTCTTGGTTAGAAAGAATTGATGCAAACTTAGAGCGTTGGCGCTGGCTCCCTCATCAAACTTGGTCAACATATTTACGCGTTAACATTGCGTCGTTTCAGTTGAGAGGGTTTACTGAAGGTGAAGAAACACTGGGAATGCCTGTGATTGTCGGTACACCAGTGAGACAAACGCCCGTTTTCGCTGAATCAATGAAGTATATGGTGTTTAACCCCTACTGGACCGTGCCTTTCAGTATAGCCACTAAAGACAAGCTGGCGAAATTAAAAACCAATCCTTCTTTATTGGTCGAGCAAGGTTACGAAGCCCAGCCCGCCGGTGTCAGCGGCTTCAGCCCTGTCGATGAATTTGATTGGACAAATGTTAGCCGTGGTACATTTCACTATACACTCAGACAAAAGCCCGGGCCGCACAATGCCCTTGGTAAAGTGAAATTCATGCTTCCAAATAAGCATGCCATTTATCTTCACGACACGCCCGATCACAGCCTTTTTTCGAAATTAGAAAGAAACTTCAGCTCTGGCTGTATAAGAGTCTCTAACCCTTTGAAGCTGTCTCAGTGGGTACTTACTCATTCAGGCCAGACAGAGGCAATACCGCAAGCTGAGCAATTACTTCAAAGTGAAGAGACCAGTACACTGTATTTAAAGAAACCTATACCGGTTCTTATTGTGTACTTCACAGCGTTTGCAGATGAAGCAGGAACCATTGTATTTCGCCGCGATGCATACAATCGGGACAGCCATATTATTGAGAAATTGAAGGAGTTTAAACGTGCGTAAGTGTTTGTTAGTACTGATTGCTCTTTTAACTGCAGTGCGCGCCGGTGATGCGTGCTCCTTTGACAATGACACGCTCAACTCTAAGCTTGCTATTAATGGAAATATGGTTCCCTACCCTATTTTCTCTATTTTTGTAATGCCGAATAAAACGTTCACTGTTGAGTTTGACAATAAAAGCCATACTGGGAATTTTCAATTTCACCATGCGAACGGTGAAGCACTAAAGACGAGTTCGAACCTACCAATAGTTAGCGGGGTTGTGGGGAAAGCGCCAATAATGGCACCTAAGAAATCAGGGCACTATGTACTTAAAACCACCAACGCGCAGTCAGGTGAAACTGCGACGCTCAACGTCTTTGTGATGACATCTTTGGAAAAGGTAGACAAAACAGGTAAGTTAAACGGCTACACAATTGGTAAATATCCTGATAAGCCTTTAAAAAACAATCCCATTTATTTACCCCCATCAGGACTTATTGAGGTATCGCCAGAACAAACGGACGTAAGGTTGTCGCCCAATTTCACCCTAGGTCAATTTCTATCCAAGCAGCAACAAGGATTTCCCAAATATGTACATTTGCGAGCAGGCCTTTTGTTGAAACTGGAAAAAATACTGCACACCTTAAATGACGAAGGGCATGCAGTTGAAGGATTAACCATAATGAGTGGATATCGCACTCCGTTCTACAACAAAGCTATTGGCAATGTTCAATATAGCCGTCACGTTTGGGGTGGCGCAGCGGATTTCTATATCGATCAGTCACCGAAAGATGGGGTGATGGATGACCTCAATAAAGACGGTGTGATAAACCGCGAAGATGCGGTATGGCTCGCGAACTTTATATCAAACATGTCTAAACAAGGCGCTTTCGGTCCAAGAGTCGGTGGGCTTGGTATTTAATGTGATTATGCGGCGCACGGGCCTTTTGTTCATGTGGATGTGAGAGGAACCCTAGCGCGCTGGTAGAATTGTTGGTTCGGGGCACATACCTATGCCCCACCTTCAAAGTCAATTTTCACCCATTTAGCGGTTGGGTTAGTGTCGGTACTCTGGTGGGATAGGCAAATCCCGTTTAAGTGGCTTAGGACGTTTGCCCTTACCTGCTCTATGCGCTTTTAACTGATAAACATGTGCGAGCACCTGCGCTATCGCCATAAATAAGGCGTTAGGAATTTCATCGTCCACTTCTGTGGAGTAGAAAATGGCGCGGGCAAGCATGGGAGAAGGGATCAACGGCACATCGTTGGCGGTAGCAATTTTTCTGATGTGCATCGCTAGCTCATCAGCACCTTTAGCGACCACAACCGGCGCCCTCACTCCCTTCTCATCATACTTGATAGCAACCGAGAAATGGGTCGGGTTAGTCACCACTACGTCTGCTTGTGGCACTTCCTGCATCATGCGCTTGGTTGCAGCCTGATATTGCAGACGGCGAATTCGGCCTTTAACCATAGGGTCGCCTTCCGCATTTTTCCGTTCGTCTTTAACCTCTTGCTTGGTCATCTTCATTTCTTTGTTGTGCTTATACATTTGATAAGGCACATCAATGAGCGCGATAGGGATCATGCCGCACACCAGAATAAGAAACGCCCACTTAAGCATGTCGAGTGCGTGAAAGAAGTTTCCCGGATAAAGCTCCATATCAAGGTGGAGCGCTTCATCTTCAAAGAACAGTAACGCTCCGATGGCCATGCCAATTATGACCACCACTTTCGCTATAGACTTGAGTAACTCAACCAAGCCGTTCATGCCGAACATACGCTTGAAGCCTTGAATAGGGCTCATTTTTGAACCCTTAGGTTTTGCACCTTCCCAGGTAAAGTTAAAACCGCCAAGGGCGATAGAGCCATAAATGCCCGCTATCATTGCCACAACCATGTATAGCAGCACGGCAGGACCTACTGCCGAAAAGGCTTCACCCCATGCGCCAAACATGTGGGTGATATCATAGGTTTCGTCACGAGAGAGAATGAACATTCTCTGAGTAAGTTTAAAAACAGATTCAGCAATCCACCCGCCCACAAACAAGAACATAAAAGCACTGACGATAAGTACTAGGGTCGTAGAGAGTTCACGGGATCGGGCTAGCTGCCCTTTTTTTCGGGCATCTTCGAGTTTTTTCCCCGTGGGGTCTTCTGTTTTTTCGCTTGAATCTGCCATGTTTTCCTACGAACAAATATTCAATAGTTCACACATAAACTGTTCGGCTCTAAACCATTGGGTTTCGAAGTGTGCAGTAAAGTTATCAAGTGTTATCCAAATAATCAGTAATCCCATTACCTGAGCAATGGAAAAACCAATACTAAAAATGTTTAGCTGTGGTGCAGCTTTGGTCATTACGCCAAACGCCAAGTTCACGATAAGCAGCGAGACGATTGGCGCAAGGGAGAGGGTCACTGCCGATATAAACATCCAGCCGGCCCAATGGGCAATATCGCGGAACTGTTCACCGGTCCACCATGCTTCGCCTATGGGAAACGCCTCAAAGCTCATGACTATCATTTGGATCATGGACAAATGCCCATCCAAAGTCCAAAACAACAAAGTCGCCAATATCAGATAAAACTGACCTACCGCTGGCACGTTAATACCATTGACTGGGTCAACAATAGACGCAAAGCCCAAACCGGTTTGCATTGCTATAACTTGGCCAGCAAGCACAAAGGTATTGAGCACCATCATTGATATAAAACCAATAGCAATGCCAATAAGTAATTGCTGAATAACGATTAAAAATGTGCCCACATCCACCAAATTTTCTATGGGTGACGGAGGCACTACCGGCATGATAATGAGTGTGAGCATTATACCCAACAAGGCTCTTACCTGCGGTGGAATGGATTTAGCACTCAAGCCAATCATGGCCACGAATAAGCCGCTAATGCGCATAAACGGCAGCAGCATGTCTGCTAGGAATTGATTGATGGTCGCGAGTTCGACTTCCACAGCTTTAGCCTTCTATCCCACAACCTGCGGGATCATATCAACCATTCTGAAAGTAAAGTCCATAAGCTGTTGCACTAGCCAGTTGCCTCCCCAGCTAAGCGCGAGAAGCGTAACAAGTAAACGAGGTAAGAAGCTCATGGTTTGCTCGTTGATACTGGTCGCCGCCTGAAAAACAGCGACAACTAGGCCTACGATCAAGCTTGGAACAATCACCGCAGATACCAACACGATAACCATGAACATGGCTTCTCGCAGTATTTCTACAAAGACTTCTGGTGACATAAGCCCTCCTAGACGCCCATACCGAAGCTGGTCGCCAACGTGCCAAAAATCAAGTTCCAACCATCAACTAACACGAACAACATGAGTTTAAACGGCAAGGATACAATCATAGGTGAAAGCATCATCATCCCCATAGCCATCAATATAGACGCTACTACCAAGTCAATAATAAGAAAGGGAATAAATAGCATAAAACCAATTTGAAACGCGGTTTTAAGTTCACTGGTTACAAATGCGGGAATAAGGATGGTTAGCGGTACTTCATTGGTATCAGCGTATTTTCCTTCGTCTCCGGCTATTCGTACAAACGTTTCTAAGTCTTTTACCCGTGTTTGAGAAAGCATAAACGCACGCATTGGGCCTTTGGCTTGCTCAAGAGCGTCTAAACTGGTGAGCTGCTCGTTAAGGTAAGGCTGTAAAGCTCGCTCGTTCACCTCTTCGAATACCGGCGCCATAATAAACATGGATAAAAACAAACTAACGCCAATGAGTATCTGGTTTGACGGTGATTGTTGTAAGCCAATCGCCTGACGCAAAATAGACAACACCACAATAATACGCGTGAAAGAGGTCATCATCATGATAAACGCAGGAATAAGGCTTAGCGCCGTCATGATAAACAGCGCTTGAAGCGTCATGGTGTAGTCTTGAGAACCATCTTGATTGGTTGTAACCGTGACTGCAGAAATCCCTTGTTGAGCATAGGCGGGCTCAACGAGAAGTAATAAGGGCAGTATTAAAAGTAGCCAGGCAAACTTACGCATCTCTCGACTCTTCCTTTGTTTTATTCTTTTCTATATTCGGGTTGAGCTTTTCCGCCATGGCAGCAACAAGTTTTTGTTTAAACGCATCGGCACCATTTTGTTGCTCGCCTGTGGTTTTGTTCACACCTTTCACAGGCACATCGAGATTCTTATCTAATTTGCTTAAATGAGAGATGTTGTGACTGGTTACACCAATGAGGTGCTGCTCTTCACCTACCTGAATCACCATAATTTTTTCTTTTGTGCCAACAACCATGCTGGCCGCGACTTTCATTTGATTTCCACCCATCGCAGTGACATTAAATCGACGCATCACATAAGCCAGGGCGAAAATGACGCCAACGACGACGAGCAAGGATAGGAAAATTGACAGTACCGACGTGGGATTGGTAATTGACTGGGTCGACTGCGCGACGGCTATCTGGCTAAATAAAAGGGGCAGCATTGCGCAACCCCTTATTTTATAAGAAGTTTTATCTGAGCTTCTTGATTCTCTCAATTTGACTAATAACATCCGTTAATCGAATACCGAATTTGTCGTTGACCACTACTACTTCTCCATGAGCAATCAACGTGCCATTAACTAATACATCTAGTGGCTCACCGGCAACACGATCCAGCTCCACCACAGAACCCTGGTTCAACTGTAGCAGATTTCGGATACTTATTTGACTACGACCGACTTCCATCGAAATAGTCACAGGAATATCTAAAATAGTATCTAGCTTTTTCTTTTCTTCTTGCGTAATCGGCGCGTCGTCAGTTAATTCGTCAAGTTCAGCAACTTGTACGTCTTCGTTATCGCCAGCCTCTTGTTCCGCTTCAGATTCGGCTTGTTCGGCCATTGCCGCTGCCCAATCGTCCATACCGTCTTCACTCATGGGAACTCCCCTCTACCTTACAGGTCTTCTTCGAGTACTTG
Source organism: Alteromonas sp. AO-Serp (assembly GCF_017849675.1). NCBI lineage: Bacteria > Pseudomonadati > Pseudomonadota > Gammaproteobacteria > Alteromonadales > Alteromonadaceae > Alteromonas > Alteromonas sp. AO-Serp. The sequence continues at coordinate 54,481 of NZ_JAFLMX010000002.1, read as the reverse complement.
CAGTTCTGCGTCATTATCAATAATGCGCCCACCGCGGGTTAATAACTGTAGCTCAGACTTCACTGAAGTCGGTCTTGCAATCTTCTCTACAATTTTCAGTGCCAAATTGTCGCGACTGCGACCTAATTTAGCCCTGAATGTGGGTAAATCTTCAATTAATACTGTGATGGTTTCTGGCATCTCCACAGGGATGATATCGCCAGGTTTAAACTCCATCACATCGCGAAGCGGTACATCAACGTCTAGCATATGCGTAGTTAACGCCACCTTAACGTCCATGATTTCATCGCGAAGGGCCTTACTCCAACGTAAGTCTGTATCTTCTTTATCGCTTTGAACACCTGCATCAAGCAATTCGCGAATGGGCTCTAACATTGAGTATGGCAAGGACACGTGGAAGTCGCCACCGCCGCCATCTAGTTCGATATGGAACGAGCTGATGACCACCACCTCGGTCGGGCTCACAATGTTCGCCATCGCAGGGTTTACTTCTGAGTCCAAATATTCAAACGACACATCCATGACCGGTGCCCAGGCTTCTTTATAATCTTCAAAGATTATTTTAAGCAGCATCTGGATAATACGGCGCTCCGTTGGCGTAAACTCCCGGCCTTCAATTTTCGCATGATAGCGACCATCACCACCAAAGAAGTTGTCTACCAGAATAAATACCAAGCGGGCTTCCATGGTGATAAGCCCCGTACCTTTAAGTGGACGGAAACGCACCATGTTCAAACTCGTTGGAACGAATAACGTATGAATATATTCGCCAAACTTGATCATCTGAATACCGTTAATCGATACTTCAGCTGAACGTCGCATCATGTTGAACAAACTCACACGCATGTGACGTGCGAAACGTTCATTAACTATTTCAAGCGTAGGCATACGCCCACGCACTATTCTGTCTTGCGAGGAGAAGTCGTACTCGAGCGTAGAAGCATCAGAGTCGCTGCCGCCGACCTCTTCTTCTTCTACATCATCTACCCCGTGTAATAGGGCATCGATTTCATCTTGAGATAATAAATCACTCACCGTCTTCTACCTTACTTAGTCAATGCATTACTGCATGACAAACCCAGTGAACAATACGCGCTCAACTACATCGCTGCCCGTAATGTCCTTTAATGCTTTTTGTACTTCAGTTACTGCCTGCTCGCGAAGCTCAATTTTACCGGCTTCGGTAACCAGATCGTCTGCGTTTGAAGTACTAAAAGCCTGTAGTAATGTCCCTTCAATTAGCGGTATATGCGTCTTCGCCAGCTCTTCATTGTCAGAACCGCGCACAAGCAACTGCACTTTTATCTGAACCAACCTGTCTCTTCCTGCGCCCGGCACGTTAAAAACAAATGGTCGCGGCATCGCTACGTAAAGCGCAGTGCCCATTTCAGCTTTCCCTGCTGCTGATGCTGGTGCGCTCGCAGCCGCTGCGGCGGCATCAGTCTCTGCAAGCTGTTCGGCTGCTGGCTCATCACCGCCTGCAAACAATAAGAAATAGGCAGCTGCACCGCCTCCTAAAAGAACCACAGCGATAATGATGATCAACATCATTTTGCCTTTCTTTTTACCGCCTTCTTCTACTTGTAATTCTTCTTCAGCCATGTGTAACTCGTCAGTAATGCTCGGAAAAAACGTATTATCAAGGTTCCGTCAAAAATGGCAATGCCATAATTTGAGGAAAACAATATGTGTACGGGTAATTTTTTGCGTCTTCACGCTTCCTAATACCACCTACTGCTCACTCCTTTCATTCAAAACATAGCAGCGTTTACGTATTCTCTCTATGCGACCTATTGGTAATAATTCATACGGGATGTGGTTAAGCGTAAAAGTCTATGCCGCCCTTGTCCGCGCGCGAAATCGACTGCTCAATAACCCGCATGCCATCCGTGTCGTCTACACCGTCATTTTCTCCACGATCCCCAGCTCCCTGACCTTGGTGACTGTTTCCTGCAAGTTGCTGGCCATTTTCTTGACCAGAAGAATTATCTTTCCTAACTTGGGCGTCGCCTAACTCAATACCTTGTTCTGAGAGCATATCCCTTAGCTTAGGCATAGCATCGGCCAACGCATCTTTAGCTTGCTGTGATTGCACAACAAAGCTCACGCTTGCAGCGTCACCCGCCACATTTACTCTCACCTGCATACTGCCAAGCTCGGGAGGATCTAAGCGAATTTCAGCCATGGTATTTCGCGCATTAACCATCCAGCGAATTTTCTCACTAAGCTGCTGCTGGCCGTCGCTCTTATGAATATTGACCGCTTTATCAAAACCTTCAAACTGCTGCTGAGTTTTTGACGCTTCAGCGCGAAGCTGAGAGTTTTCCTGCATAACCGATTCAGTTGGATTGACCAATCCAGCAATAGCGTGTTGAGCACTTGCTTGAGTTTGCGTCATCAAATTTAAGAATTGACTGGCTTGACCGTCTACACTCGCTGTCATTGAAGCAACCACATCAGCACTTACCGCAGCATCTTTTGCGGCATCGGCTACAATAGTTGATAAATCAATGCCAGGCTCTCTACCTTGCTGGACTTGTTGCTGAAACTCGTTAATGCCAGCGATAATGTTAGCCTTCACCGCTTGTTGCTGTGCACCACCAGGCAGAGCCGCGACTACACGCTCTGCAAACGCTTCTGTTGCCTTTTGCGCGCTTTGTGGCGATAGCTCACTTATCGCTGAAAGCAGGTCGCTTGAAATTTCTGTAGCACCAAAAGAATCAACTACCTTGGTTTGCTCACCGCTGTTTTCAACGTTTAACAGCCCCTCAGATGATGCTGATTTAGCGTCGTTTGATGCTGCTGCATTAATCGCCACGCTGCCGGCAACAGCTGTCTCTGAAGTTAACTCGGCCAATAACTCTTGAGCCTCAGCGAGATTGTCATCAAGAGATTTGGCCTGAATATTGTTAAGTTCATCTGCTAGTAGACTTAGTACGAGCGATTCATCGGCCGATTTTTTACCGCTTTCAGATAGCCCATTTAACGTTTCTAACATACCGCTTAATGCATTTGCGGCTTCAGTGTCTGACGCTAGACCTTGTTCGGGATTTTCTGTGTGCTCAGTCTGCATGAGCTTGGCAATTAATGCTGAAAGCTCATTGTCATTTTTTACTTTTTTATCTGAATTAGTATTGATATCGGTTTGCGCATTTGAAGACGCATTGTTCGTTTCACTATCACTTCCACTCTGTTGATTGTTAGCGTTGCCACCAATAAGAAGTGAAGTTAGTGCAGTGAGTGTTTGTTGTGCTTCAGACGACAGGGATTCGATGGCTAATTCACCATCATTGTTACTATTAAGTTGCGACAAAAGATGAGCCATGACCGATGGCATATCGCTCGCATCCACATCCTCCGGAAGCTTCCAAAGTTTTCCGCTTTCTTTTATAGATACGACGTTAACTGCCTCGCCTGCAGCTTCAGAGATACCCTTATCTTCTGTGGTACCTGATTCACCTGAAGATTCATCACTTTTTCCAAAACGATTGGCTACCGTCTCAACGTAGGCAATCCAGTCTGGCTCGCCGTCGTCTTTGCTTGGCTTTCCATCTGGCGTGCCAGGTGAGGTAATAACGCCAGCCTCGGCATCTTTCCTGCCGCCTTCTCCAATGACATACTGGGCGTCGGTCACGTTTTTTTGTTCAACGGCGCCTTCAGCGTCGTCAATAACGAGATTGGTATTTTCACCGTCAGTTGAAGGCTGCGTTGTCGTTGCTGAACCTTGCGCAACCTCGTGTGCACCAAGCGTTGCATTTTCTTCTTGATTTGCATTATGAGAGTCAGCTTCAGACTCAGCTGGAATATCTGTCACTTCGTCACGAACAGGTAAATCCGTATGTCCCGCATCGCGGTCTTTACCATTTTTGATCGTGTCACTGGAGACTGAAGATTGGGGAGCCGCTCTGTCCGAACGGTTTGCTGCTCGAGATTGAGCAACCTGATCTTCTTTTTCGTTTAAAACAAAATCTGACTTGGTCGTTTTCGCGTCTTGATAAAGTCGGTTAAATGCTTGGTTATTTTCATTGTTCGCTTGTTGCTGAGTTCCGATACCCGTTCCAACGGCTTTCGCCGTACCAGAAGCAGAGAATGGTAATGCGGCAATGTCTGTTTTACGTGCGGCAACTTGTTGCATATTGTCCTACCGTCCTACATTTAAATCGTCTTTCACCAAGAAGACGTATCGTGATGCGAATGATTCACTTGGCGTTTTATTACAAAAAACTTGATGCCATTTCATCGCAAACCCACCAACGCTTACTTTAATTACAATCACTTAGCATTACTTAGTCAGCATGTATCGCTATGATTTTTCGCTACGGCCCTTAGTCGCCCTCGCTGAATTTCAAACGCTATACTGTGTGATGAAACTCAAAGAAACGATGATTTACCGTAGTAGCGATTGCAAAGTAATTACGTCGCGCTAGTACATTATGAAATGGTTTTTGCAAGGGTTGAGCCAAAGTGGCAGAGGCTCGACTAATTATCAGAAAGGCGAGCGCTTAGCTCTGAAAAATCGTTGGGTAGCGAACTCATCCATCATGGCCTGCTCAGCTCTGGCTTCTTTTTTCTGCTCTGCCAACTTTTTCTTATCTAGCAACAAGGTAACAGCTTTCACTTTTTGTTGTTGCTTTAGCCAAAGTTGCTTTCGCTGATCCGCCGCCATTTGTGCACGAGCAATCACTTGCATCTGTTGTTCGCATGCTTTATCCAGTTTTCCAACGAAGGATAAATGCTGCTGATAATAGGTGGCGGTAACACCTGCTTGACCGGTTTGTTGAATACCTTTTATGTAGTCAATGCGGTACTGCTCAAGACTGGTTAGCTTTTGCTTTTGCTGATTAACGTTCTGTTGGGCCTGTTTGTAGTATCGGGCTTCTCGCTGCTCTTTTTCGCGCTCGAATTCGGCTAAACGTTCTAGTTGTTTAGACATTATGCGATACCTTTTGGAAAGTTGATGACTTCTGGATCACAGGCAAGCTAACTTGCATTGCAGCGCTATACATTAGCCTTGCCCCAGCCCTTTAGCTAGTGCAGCCATGCCTTCTAAGCTCTCGTCATACGGTATGACTTGTTTCATCCCTTGCTGCAATAAAGCGTTGATTGCAGGCTCTGCGCGAATTGCCAGATCAATACGCGGGTCTGATCCTTTCGCATAAGCGCCAATAGAAATGAGGTCTTGGTTTTGTTTGTAGTTTGAATAAACTTGTCGAATACGACGCGCCATTAATTGGTGTTCTTCGCTCACGACCATAGGCATTACACGGCTTATTGACGCCTCAATATCAATAGCAGGGTAATGACCGCTATCGGCAAGGGTTCGCGACAACACTACGTGACCATCCAAAATTGCGCGAGCGGCGTCGGCAATGGGGTCTTGCAAATCGTCACCTTCGGTTAGCACCGTATAAAAAGCCGTTATAGAGCCCTGTCGTTCGCTGCCGTTACCTGCACGTTCTACTAGTGCGGGCAGCCGAGCAAACACCGAAGGCGGATAACCTTTTGTGGCCGGTGGCTCACCCACAGCCAACGCAATCTCGCGCTGCGCCATGGCATAGCGTGTTAAAGAATCAATCAGCAGCAGTACTTTCATGCCTTTATCACGAAAATATTCAGCGATAGTTACCGCCGTCTCACAGCCCTTTAAACGCATAAGCGGTGAAGTATCGGCTGGCGCTGCCACTACAACCGCCCGTTGGCGTTCTTCTTCTGTCAGTATTTCGTGGATAAACTCTTTTACTTCTCGGCCACGCTCACCTACAAGCCCAACCACGACCACATCGGCTTCACAGCCTCGGGTCATCATGCCAAGTAGCACACTTTTACCCACGCCACTTCCTGCAAAAAGCCCCATACGCTGACCAACGCCAACCGTATTTAACGCATTGATGGCACGTACGCCAACATCCATAGGGGTGTTGATTGGACGGCGAATGAGCGGGTTCATAGGAGGACGCGTGGTGGGAGCTCGCGCGTCGGCATTAATTTCACCCAGTCCGTCAAGGGGCTGACCGTTGCCATCGACCACACGACCCAACAGTCCCATACCTACCGGCAAACCGCTTTGCCGGTTTAACGGCATAACGCGACTCCCTGGCACAATACCGCGAACCGCTTCAGTGGGCATCAAATAGGTAATATCATCACCAAAGCCAACTACTTCAGCTTCTATTTCGCCTTCAATGGTTTGCACTAAACATTGACTGCCCACCGGCAGCTGGCAACCTACAGCTTCAAGGGTAAGCCCTATGCCCCGAACTAATTTTCCCGCTGCAACAACGGGTGGCGATGTCACTTGTTTAGTAAGTGATTCAAAATGGGCATGCCAAGGGCTAGTCATTAGATAAACCTTGGTTTAAAAGAAACTTATCGATAACGTCGCGGCATCGACGCTCAATCGACACATCTACGGCATTTTGCACAGTGGTAATGTCACAGCCACCGCGTTCCATTGCTGTTGCTTCAACCAAATTCCAGCCTTTTTTGGTAATTTCCTCTTCACCAAAATGCTCTTTAACCAATTCAATATCTTCAGGATTCATATGAATTTGATAGTCAGCTTGATTAATTGGTAGCGCTTTAATACCTTCGCTTAACGCCTGCATTATAACCTGTTGGTTAGTACTTACCTCTGTTTTAATAACTGCTTTTGCAAGAGTAACGGCGAGTTTTACCAATTGATCTCGGGTTTCATCGTTGGCTTGCGAGAGTGGGTCGTGAAATTTTTCAGCAAGCATTTGCCACACTTCGGCTTGTGCCGTCATTTGCTGGCGGCCTTCTTCAAGCCCTTGTTCAAGTCCTTCGGTGTGACCTTGCTCTTTACCTTCCGCTAAACCTGCTTCAAGGCCTTGCGCTTTTCCTTCTTCAAAACCTTTTTCTTTACCTTCCTGATAACCTTCATCATAAGCAGCCTGACGTATAGCTTCTATTTCTTCAGCGGTAGGCGGCTTAATCTCTTCCTCAACTTCAGGCGGTTCATACTTCCAGTCCGAACGTTTGTTTAACGCGTTGGTCGGCTCGTTTTCTCGGGGTGCAGTGGGGTCATCAACGAAAGGTAGGTCCCATTTTTTAGCTTCATTTACTTCGTTTTCGCTGAAACTTTTTTTGGCATTCATATATTTACCTAGGCTAAATGAGTGACGGGACTAGCGTTCCTACAGGAACTCTTCGCCACCGCCACCACCAAGCATGATTTCACCAGAGTCAGAAAGTCGACGGGCAACAGAAAGGATCTCTTTCTGCGCTGTTTCCACTTCACTAATACGCACAGGGCCAAGCGCTTCCAAGTCATCATTAAGCATTTCAGCAGCACGCTTAGACATGTTGCGCATAATTTTGTCTTTGAGCTCTTCGTCAGCACCTTTAATGGCTTTAAGCAGCGCGTCTTGCTGTACTTCGCGCAGAATGGCCTGAATACCCTTGTCGTCTACATCGACTAAATTGTCGAATACAAACATCAGGTCTTGAATTTGCTGGCTCATCTCTTCGTCTTGCTCGCGAATAGCGTCCATTAACTGACCTTCTATCGCAGTATCTAGGTAGTTCATGATGTTCGCCGCCGACTTCAAGCCGCCCATTTTGGCTGCTTGTGTACCCGCTTGACCTGCAAACTGTTTCTCCATGATCTCGTTCAGCTCTTGTAGTGCAGCCGGCTGAACTTCCTCTAGATTTGCTATACGCATTAGCAAGTCGAGTCGCACTTTTTCAGGGAACTGCGCCAATATTTCAGCACTTTGTTCAGGCTCTAAATAAGACAATACGATAGTTTGAATCTGCGGGTGCTCATTACGAATAATGCTGGCTACTTGCTTAGAATCCATCCATTTCAATGAGTCTAGGCCTTTTGCACCGCTTCCCATCAGGATTTGATCAATTAGGTTTGCGGCCTTATCTTCACCTAACGCGGCTGTGAGCGCACGTTTAACAAAGTCTTGGCTTTGGAAGCCAATGGTACTGTAATTCTGAATTTCTTCGATAAAGTGCTTATGAACCGCCGTAATTTTGGTTTGCGTCATATCGTCCACTTTTGCCATTTCAGTGCCGAGCTTTTGTACTTGCTTGGGCTCTAAGTGTTTCAATATCTGGGCGGCGTCTTCTTCAGAAAGACTCAGCAGCAAGATGGCCGCTTTTTCTACGCCTTCTAATTTACTGACGTCGTATGACGGCTCGTCAACATTGGCAAGTTCTTCAGCCATAATCTTATCTCACTACTCGTCTTGCATTAACCAGCCCTTCACTACTTGGGCTGATAATTCAGGTTCGTTGGCCACAAGGGCGCGTACGGCTTTAAGTACATCTTCGTCTTTATGTAGATCAGGCAGCATAAGTGAGCCGTCTGGTGCAAAGCCTACCTGGCCTTCATCAAAATCAGACGTCAGCATGCTAATGGTGTCATCGCCTAAGTCTAAACCTTCATCTGCATCAAAATCATCGGCGTCGTTAGACTCGTCAGGATTGATAAGACGACGAAGCATAGGACGAATCACGAAGATGATAAGCACTATTATAACCAAACCACCAACAACTAGCTTAAGAATTGGTAGAAAGCCGGGTTGTTCCCAAATAGGCGCATCTTCAATTTCACCTGCATCCATACGGGTAAAGGGTACGCTAACAACTTCTAAGGAGTCACCACGAGTAACATCGAAGCCAATGCCGCCCTGTAAAAGTCGACGAATGTTTAGGATTTCTTCTTGCTTGCGCGGTGTTGGCGTCATCGCGCCATCTTCACCCGCAACTTGGGTATAGTCTACCGCGACAGACACACTTAATCTGCGTATAACCCCGGATTGTTTCTTGGTATGACTTATAGTGGGAAGAAGTTCGTAGTTACGTGTTGATTCTTTCGCTGTGCGACCAGGCATAGTTTGCTGACTACCGCCCACTGCATTTTCTGGAATATTAGAATCTAATGGAGGTTGATTAGACAGTGCACCAGGAATACCGCCAACACCGCCACCTACGCTGTTTTCTTCCATGATCATCTCACTGCGAACCGCAGGTAAATCAGGGTTGTAGCTACGCTGTGTTTGTTCCATAGCTGTAAAGTCCATGGTAACGTCAGCTTGTGCTGTGTAGTTACCTATGCCCAATACTGGAATCAGTATCGCGTCAATTTTTTCTAAGTACTCTTGCTCACGCTGGCGCTCAATCTCGTATTCTTTTCTGGCACGAGCACTCATAGAATCTTGAGAGCCTGAGTTAAGCAGACGACCATTGCTGTCTGTTACGGTTACCTTAGACGGCTCCATGTTTTGCACTGCAGACGCCACAATATCGACAACAGCGTCAACCTCTTCACCGGCAATAACGGCACCGCGCTTAGCCGTTAGCACAACGGTTGCCGACGCTTTCTTCTCTCTTCGCGCAAATACGTTCTCTTTAGGCATAGCTAACAAGACACGGGCTTTTTGAATGCTTGCGATATCTTCGATAGTGGCCGCGATTTGTTGCTCGCGGGCGTGTTTTAGACGTTCCATCTCAACACGCTGGCTCACGCCAAACCCCATATCCTGCATAATGATATCGGTACCGGCATCAGAGACCTTAGTTAACCCTTGGCGGGTCATGCCTAAACGAATATTTTGGAATTCGTCACTTCTTACGTAAACAATATTGCCTTCAAGCTTATAGTCGATTTGGTTCGCATCCATATAATCGAGGGTTTCAATAAGCTCTTGGGTTTCCATTTTCGCAAGTGGACGGTAATCAGGTTCTTGCGACCAGATAAGAATAAAAATAGCGATGGCGACGCAGATTACCAAAACAACCACAAGGGCCATTTGGCGCATCATATCTGCGCTACCTAAAGTGTCCATAAAACCAGATTTGTTTTCTGGCTCATTGTCCACTGCTTGATTTTGATCAGGAACCGTAAGGTTTGTACCTGTAGCTTCAGCCATAACCTACTCCACCTACACCGGCATATTCATTATTGTTTTATAGGCTTCAAGTACTTTGTTACGTACTTGAACAGTGGCTTCAAAAGCAATGCCCGCCTTTTCTTTCGTCAGCATAACTTGAGCTAGGCTTAAGTTAGGGTCGCCCATTTCAAAACGCTGCTGCGCGTCTTTTGATTCGAGCTGCATGCCGTTTACACCATCTACCGCATTCTTTAGCATGGTCGAGAAATCACTTGCCGAGCTATTAACTTCACTAAGCGGCTGCTGTTGAGGCTCATTAACTTGAAGACGAGTTTGCCCAATCATGTTCTGCATTTCTTGATACAAACTATTGGCTTTAACGTCCATAACCACTCCTAGTGCTTTTTCGAGACCGCCTGAACATCGGCGTATAACTTATGTATAGAGGGGATTTAGCAAAGGGCTTGCCAACTTTAAAAATCCATACATATCAATAAGATAAATAAAAAATAAGAGGGTTAGCCAAATTTATGGCGTTTGACTTAGTGTGAGCAACAAAAAACCGCCGCCTTCTTTACTACAGAGGCGACGGATAAGGACGAGGAAACCGAAAGTGTAGAAAGCGACCTTATGCGGGCACTTCAATACCGTCTTCGCGCATGCGCGCTAATTTGTAACGAAGGGTTCTTGGACTAATGCCGAGCTTTTCTGCCACATCTTTACGCTTGCCGTTACACGACACCAACGTATCGAGGATAATTTGATGTTCTTGGTAGCGCAGCTCAGACCCTAGCCTATTATCTTCAACATGCTCTTGCGGTGTCTCAACAGGTGCAGTCATGTCTTCGTCAATCATTAAATCGCTGGCGTCGATTTCATTGTGTTCGCATAAAATAAGCGCCCGTTGAACCACGTTTTCTAGTTCGCGAACGTTCCCTGGCCAGCTGTATTGTGACAGCTTATTGCGTGCTGCTGCGCTTAACCTGATAGTACCCAGCCCTTGAGAACTAGCGTGACGCTGAACCAGATGTTCGGCGAGAGGGACAATATCACCCGGACGTTCCGATAGCGGGCGCCACTCAATAGGGAATACATTTAAGCGGTAGTACAAATCTTCTCTGAACTCTCCCGCATCCACTGCTTTTCTCAAATCTCGGTTACTTGTAGCAATAACACGGACGTTGAGCTTAACGGTTTTACGTCCGCCAAGACGCTCTACTTCGCGCTCTTGTAACACGCGTAGCAGTTTAGCTTGAAGCGCCAAATCCATCTCGGTTATTTCATCAAGTAACAGCGTACCGTCTTGGGCTTGTTCAAATTTACCCGGGCAAGCTTGGATTGCGCCGGTGAACGCACCTTTTTCGTAACCAAACAAGGTCGCTTCTAGCATGTTCTCTGGTATAGCTGCACAGTTGATGGCGACAAATGGCGCATCACTTCGCGGCGACTGATCGTGAATATAGCGAGACAGCACTTCTTTACCCGAACCGCTTGGTCCCATTACCATCACAGTGGCGTCGGACTTCGCGACTTTGCGAGAAAGCTCAAGTAACTTCAAGCTTGAAGGGTCAGCAACAATAGGCGTGCGAGACTCTATTTTTTGAGCCGGCGCGTAGCGTCCCACTAAATTAAGCAGTACTTCTGGGGCAAACGGTTTTGATAGATAGTCTGTAGCGCCATCGCGCATTGCCTGCACGGCATCATCAATAGTGGCATAGGCTGTCATCAACAGCACCGGCATATTGGGGTACTTAGTTTTGATACTTTTAAGTAGCGTTAAACCGCTCATTTCGCCCATTTGAATATCGCTTACCACTAAATCGACAGAGCGCGAAGACAACACCATTAACGCTTCTTCAGCACAGTCAGCGGCAACAACCTCATAGTTACCTAACAGAAGGGTGTCTAGGAGTGCTTCGCGTAATCCTGCGTCATCTTCAACAATTAAAATGGTAGTTTTAGACATTATTCTCTCCTATGACCTACGCAACATGAGTCAATGTTTGTGAAGATTGAGCGTTCACCACACACGGCAAAGACACACTAAAGCACGCCCCACCTTCTGGCATATTTGATACGCTCAGCAAACCGTTGTGGGCGTTTACGACGGATTTAACCACCGCAAGACCAAGGCCCGTGCCATGAGTTTTAGTTGTGAAAAACGGTTCAAAAATTTTGTTTTTGAGTTTATCCGGTACGCCAGGACCTTTATCTATAATGGCCACATGCAAACGTTCATCAGACACTGCAGTTTCTACGTGCACGCACTCCCCTTTCGGAGTAACTTGGCTCGCGTTGTGAACAAGGTTTAATAACGCGCCTTGAAGCGCTGTAAGATTACCGGTAATAGATACGTTTTTATCGAAGCCGCTAAAAGTTAGCGTTTGCTGTGCTTGAGCCGTCATGGTTTGGGCACTGCCTTCAATTGAAGTAAACAACTCTCCCAAGCTAATTTGGCTGACCACTTGTTCTTCCCCTGACTTAGCGAAAAGCAGCATGTCGTTAACCTGACTCTCTAGCTCTTTAAGCCTGTCAGTTAGCTTGTTTGCAAATTGAGTTTGTGCTTCTTGTCCCAAGCCTTTGCGCGTTAAATTAGACGCATAGAGCATGGCCGCAGAAAGAGGCGTACGAATTTGGTGAGCAAGGGATGCCACCATTTTTCCCAAAGAAGACAAACGCTGCATATGACTCACGCGAGCTTGCAGCTGCCGCGTTTCGGTTAAGTCGGTAATAACAATTAATTGTCCAGGCTCATTTTCTAATGGCGTGATAGAAAGCTTCACTCGGCGACCGTCAACAAGTGAGACTTCGTGGCCGTCGTCAGCGCGGGGCTTGAATGAGCGCGTGATAATGCTTCGCCACACTTCCTCTTCCAGCGGTTCACCTAACAGTGCTTTCGCTTGTTCATTGGCTTGGCGTACGATCCCTTTGCCGTCTATAACGATAACGCCCGCAGGCATTACCTGAAGTAAGTGTTCAAGTCGACTCGCCTGCAACCGCAAAGACGAGATATCGTCACTGCATGAAGGGTCGTATTCATCACGAGATATCGCATTATCAATACTATCTAACGCATAGCTTGATGCTGAGTACTCAGTAGATTGTGGTGTGCTGTCAAAAGCCATATTACCCTCGTCAAATTGCAGACGCTGTTAAACTATGACTTAGATAAAGCAGAAGATGTGCCAATTCATCATTGGCTTATTTTTCAGTTAGATAGGATGAAATTATAGAGGAAGGCGCAACGTCAATTACCTGACATTACGCTTCTTCAGTACGTTGAATATCGTACTTCCGCATTTTCTCGACAAGCGTTGTTCTGCGCATACCAAGTTTGTCGGCAGCTCGAGCCACCACCCAATCTTGATTGTCTAACGCCTGTCGAATGAGGTTTACTTCCAACTCAGAAAGGTACTCTTTGAGATTAACCCCCTCCTCAGGTAAAGATGAAGAAACCATTCCGTTCAAACCCTCATGGCTTTGCTCGTTAAGATCTTCTTCAGGCTCTTGCGCGGCCGCTTCAGCAAAGAGTGCATTGAATGCTTCACGCTCAAGAATTTCTTCGGGATAATCAGGCTCGTAAGCCTGTATATCACCGTATTGATATTTCTCAGGTAAATCGGCGATATCAACGATTTGACCAGGATAAAGAATAGTTAAGCGTTCAACCAAGTTAGACAGCTCACGAACGTTGCCCGCCCATTCGTGCTCCATTAACGAGGCGATCGCTTGCTCGGTAAAGCGCACACCTTCCACCCCATCACCTTGGATACGACTATTTAGCTCTTGGAGCAGTAAGGGGATATCGTCTTTTCTTTGTCTAAGTGCAGGGCTATCAATTGGGAACACGTTGAGTCGGTAATACAAGTCCTCACGGAACTTGTCTTCACTGATCATGGTTTCCAAATTGCGGTGCGTCGCGGCGATGATGCGTACGTTACACTGAAGGGGCTTGTTGCCGCCTACGCGCTCGAAGGTACGCTCTTGTAACACGCGCAATAATTTAACCTGCATCTGAAGCGGCATATCACCGATTTCATCCAGAAACAACGTACCGCCTTCAGCTAACTCAAAACGGCCTTTACGCGCGCTGATTGCGCCAGTAAACGCGCCTTTTTCGTGACCAAACAGCTCGCTTTCCAGCAGTTCGCCAGGAATTGCACCGCAGTTTACCGGAATAAATGGCCCGTCTTTGCGTTCAGATAAGAAGTGAACATTACGTGCAACGACCTCTTTACCTGTTCCAGACTCACCTAGAATCAAGACAGTGGCATCAGTTGGAGCAACCTGTTCAACTAATCGACGAACTATTTGTATTTGTTCGCTTTTACCAATAAGGCTTCTAAACAGTCGCGTCTTTGTTCCCGATGTACGAGACAAGCTCGGTTTGCGCCTTGAGTATTCTTGGCAACGATGGATAGCTTGGGTCAAAACGGGATAGGTTAATGGCGTTGCAATAACGCTAACGAGATTACAACCTGCTGATGCTTGGCTATTATTTTCAACCAATGCTACAAATGGTATGTGAGGAAACTTCTCAACCAGTCCGCTGACTATGGCTGGCGATATGTGCTCTATAAGAACAGCATCAGCCCCACTATCTTGCAAATACCGTTCGCAATCACTAAAGCCTCGCGATTGACACGATTCTCCCATGAAGGTAACGATAGTTTCCAAGTTTTGAATAAGTTCCTGGTTGTCACTAACCAGCAAAATGTTCTTCATCAATTCCCCGAGAACGCTTTGTTATTATTTACAGTTTAGCGCATTTATAAATTGTAACGACAAAAGATCGGAGCGCAACCGCTGTTTTCGGAAATGTATCAATAAAAAAAGCAGGTTACCCTGCTTCTTTCGATTAATTTTAGCAAAATTAACGTATGTTGGTTTAACTCAACAACGATAAAACCTGACTTTGCTGCTGATTCGCTTGCGCTTGAACGGTTAGCGCCGCTTGACCAAGCACATCGTTTGAAGCCTGCTGTGACACAGCTTGAGCAAAATCAAGATCTTGAATGCGGCTACGCGCTTCAGCGGTGTTCACGTTAGCTTGAGTAAGAGAACGCGCCGCACTCTCGAAACGGTTTTGGGTAGCACCTAAATCGCCTCGCGCGTTACCAAGCGTTTCAATCGCAGCATCAGTTGCACCTAGCGCATCTTCAATGCTGGTTCCCGATGTAATATCGATAGCCAGCACATCGTTTAATTGAGCAGCAACATCCTGTGTATTGACGCTTATTGACTGCCCCGCACTTGAACCTGATTGGAATTCAAGTGAGCCATTTTCAGATAATAACGGCTTGCCAGCAAAATTCGTCTGCTCAATGGTTTGAGAGATATTCTCTTGTAATTGCGTAATTTCAGATTGAATAGCACGGCGATCGCCACTGCTCAAAACACCATTACCAGATTGTAAGGTAAGTTCGCGAATGCGGTTTACATCGTCATTGATGCTGCCTAAACCACCCTCTGCAACCTGCGCCACCGAAATTCCGTCGTAAACGTTATTAATAGCCTGGCGGTTGCCTTCTACTTCTGAAGTTAACCGATCGATGATTTGCTGGGCCGCTGCGCCGTCAGTTGCATCGTTAATTTTCTTACCACTGGCAAGCTTTTCCATCAAGGATTCTTGCTTCTCTTGCACTTGGCTGAGAAGTGAGGACGTTGAACTATTAACTTGCATGATGCTTTCCTAAAATATGTAACTCATTAAGTGTAGCAGAAAGCTGAGCAAAATGTAGTCAGCCATTTGTATGATAGTCGATACCTTTACGAACAAATCTATACGCTCATGGAATAGTTTGACTTGCCGATAAGTTATGGGTGTACAATTTGTTTATTTTCAGAGATTAATGCTATGACTACTGTGGTGACGTACGGCACCTTCGACCTTTTCCATATAGGGCATGTAAGGCTTTTAAAGCGATTACACAGCTTAGGCGATAGGCTAGTGGTTGGCTTGTCCTCTGATGAATTCAATACGGTAAAAGGTAAAAACGTAGTCATACCTTATGAAGACAGAAAGGAAATTTTGCTCTCCTGCCGTTATGTCGATGACGTCTTTCAAGAAAACTGTTGGGAACAGAAACGAGAAGACCTTGAACGAGAAGGCGCTGACATATTCGCGATGGGTGATGACTGGATTGGAAAGTTCGATGACCTGCAAGATATCGTTAAAGTTGTGTATCTTCCGCGCACACAAGATGTCTCTACAACTGAACTAAAAACCGTTATCAGCGAAATTCAAAACGAGAAAATTCGCCAATTACAAAGTCTAACAGAGCATTTAAATGCGTTGATGCAGCGGCTTTGAGCTCGCTGTCAAATTCGAGCTAGCCTTTTTTGAACGGAAAAAGTAAATGAACGTAGCCATAATCCCCGCAAGGGGCGGAAGCAAACGCATTCCTAAAAAAAATATAAAACCGTTTTGCGGTAAACCAATGGTTGCCCATGCAATAGAAAATGCGTTGGCAAGCCCCTATGTAGACAAAGTAGTGGTTTCAACAGATGATGAATCTATTGCGAACGTAGCAAGAGATTATGGTGCTGAGGTGCCATTCATGAGACCTGTAGAATTAGCAGATGATTACACAGGCACTAGTCCTGTGGTTCGCCATGCATTGAGCACTCTGTTAGAAAAAGGCTGGGATATAAATTATTGCGCCTGTGTATATGCAACATCGCCTCTTCTGACCACTTCTTTAATTAATTCTTGCTATGAAATGCTAATGAACGCTGACAATACAGACTACGTATTTACAGCGGCAAGATTCTCATTTCCAATTCAACGGGCGATATTACAAACCGAAAATGGCGGCGTAAAACCTTTTGACGAATTTGGCATTACTCAGCGCTCACAGGATTTACCACCTGCCTTCCATGATGCAGGACAGTTGTATTGGGGCCATCACAAAACCTGGCTTGATACTACCAAACGCATTTTCGGTGCAAACTCGAAAATGGTAGTAATGCCAGACCACTTAGTGCAAGACATTGATACACCTGAAGATTGGGTTAGAGCTGAACTGCTTTACAAGCTTTTGCAGAGCGAAAGCGTAAAGTGAGGATTGTTTTTAGGGTCGATGGTACAGCGCAAATAGGACTCGGCCATATTATGCGTTGCTTAACCTTGGCCACACAATTACTTCCCTTACACAGCGTAACATTCCTGTGTTGTGCGTTGCCTTCAACTCTACAACAACAGATACAGCGTGCTGGAATTACAACATTGACCACGCCATCGCTTCGTAAAGGCGAACGGGCAGGTAATGGTTCGGCAGTCTTGAATGAAGCAGAGCAAGCCTCTCATGCTGCTCACTGTATAGCGCTTCTTGATGATATGAACGATGAGCCTATCGACATGCTTATAGTCGACCACTATCAGCTATCAGCTTCGTTTAGTAAAGTAATGCGCAGTCGCTGCAAACATATTGTTGTCATTGACGATTTAGCAAACCGCCAACACGACTGTGACGTGATTTTGGACCAAAATCTCTTTGAGGACTTTGAATTCCGATACGATCTTCTTGTCCCTCCTCATTGCCAAAAACTTTTAGGACCTGAGTTCGCTATTTTGAGAAATGAGTTTTACCGCTCACCACCAATGCCTAGAAATGACAATCATATTCTAGTCTGCTTTGGCGGCAGCGACCCTGGGAATTTAACAGAGCGAGTCGTTGATGTTTTGATTGAATTAAAGTCTTTAACTTTTTCAGCCGATATTGTTGTCGGAGCGGCTTATTCCGGCGTTAGTGCGCTTAAAGCAAAAGTTGAACGCCTACCTAACGCGAAGCTTCATGTCGCTTGCGGTCACATATCCGAGCTTATGAAAGCCGCCAATACAATGATTGGCGCTGGAGGTTCGATGCACTGGGAGCGCGCAGCATCGGGGGTAGCGGGCATAATTATCACATTGGCTGATAATCAAGTTGAAACGACGCGGTGCTTGCACGAACGGCATTGCTGTTTGTGGCTAGGAGCATGTGACGAGGTCACTAACGAAGATATTAGCAAGGCCGTTGAATTTGCGATAAATTCCCCGCAAGAAATGCGTAAACTAGCAAACAACGCGGTATCTTTGGTGAGCGCAAACAAAAATCCATCTTTTGTAATGGATACTATATTGAACACAGTTACGAGGTAGTCATGAAACCAATCACAATCGGTGATATTCAAATTGGTCCGGGTCTCGCTCCCTTTATCATCGCAGAAATGTCTGGAAATCATGGACAATCATTAGAAAAAGCCTACCGACTCATTGATGCAGCTGCAGAAGCTGGCGCACATGCCATAAAATTGCAAACCTATACGCCAGACACGATCACTTTGGATTGTCATGAAGGCGAATTTTTTATTGAAGACCCTAATAGTCTTTGGAAAGGAAACTCTTTGTATAACCTCTACAAAGAGGCGATGACGCCTTGGGAATGGCATAAGGAGCTATTCGACTATGCCAAAGAGAAAGGCCTATTGGCATTTAGCACGCCCTTCGATTTAACCGCTGTCGACTTCCTAGAAACATTGAATCCTCCTTGTTACAAAGTAGCATCTTTTGAAAATACTGACCACGCTATCCTAGCGGCTGTAGCAAAGACAGGGAAACCCGTTATTGTCTCTACAGGCATGGCTAGCCAGGCAGAAATAGCCGAGTCTGTTGAAGTACTCCGTTCCAATGGGTGTAATGACATCATATTACTTAAGTGCACCAGTAATTACCCAGCAAACCCGGTAGACGCCAACTTAAAGACAATTCCTCATTTGAGCGAACTTTTCGACTGTCACGTTGGACTTTCCGACCATACACCGGGGGTGGGGGTAGCAGTCGCTGCGGTGGCACTTGGCGCAACAGTCATTGAAAAGCATTTTGTTTTAGACAGAAACGGCGGAGAGGTTGACGCAGAATTTTCTCTTGAACCCCATGAAATTAAGCTGCTTGTCGAGGAAACGGCGCGGGCAGCGGTAGCAATTGGCAAGGTGAATTATGGCGCCACCGAGCGAGAAAAGGCCTCGTTGGTACACCGACGCTCTTTATACATTGCCAAAGATATGAAAGCCGGCGATACATTAAATGCGGAAAATTTACGCTCTGTTCGTCCAGGACTTGGACTGCCTCCCAAATACCTTCCCCTTTTGCTTGGAAAGCAAATCAAGTGCGACGCACCAAAAGGTACCCCTATGAGTTGGGAGCTACTGTGAGATGAGAGCCATTCTGTTCGGTGCAAGTAAGGCCGGAGAAAACTACGTTTCTAATCACCCAGATATAGAAGTCGTGGCATTCACGGATAACGATAGTGCGAAACACGGAACTCGTTTTATGGGTTATCCCATCATTGCACCCGCAGATATCAATACTCACGATGTCGACAGCATAATTATCACCAGTCAGTGGGTTGATCAAATTTATTCCCAGCTTACCCTAGAAATGGGTATTGATGAGTCGAATATCATTGTACCGAGTAAGCAGTCGGTAAAAGCTGCCTTGCCTTTCGAAGACAATGAAACGTTAGCCTTTGCCCAGTCCGTAATGCGTACGCTAAATCGATACTTCGTTTCCCACAACATTTCAGCGTGTCTAGATTCTGGAACTTTATTAGGTGCTGTGAGAAATAAAGGGCTCATACCTTGGGATGACGATATAGATTTAGCTGTAGATAAAGACAATTACGAAAGGTTACAGGCATCGCTACCTGAGCTTTATAAATTATTAAACACAAACTATGACGTAAAATGGAATATCGTCATTATCACGGTCAACAACATAGACTGTTGCATCAACCTAGAGTTTAGTAATTTATCACACACCCAATTAGTTCCTTTTGATATAAGTATACAGCGCAGAGAGTCGATAAATGGTTTATCTGAACTCTTGTCCTCGGGGGGGCTGTTTTTTGCCCCTGCTACACATTTCGACAGTTACGAGCCAATCGAGTTTTTAGGTGAAACTTTTCTTGCCCCATTCGATGCAGAAGGCTTTCTCACATTTATGTACGGACATTGGCAAACGCCCAAAAAAACGACACAAATTACGGAATACGAAAATAGAAGAGCATCGATGTCAGCACCGAGAACAGGTATAAGCGTGCAAAAACGCACGCTTTGTGAATGAGCGTTTATACTGAGGTGTCAAATTAACGTGAACGTATTACTTTCAAGCGCCAGCAATAAAGTTCCACTATTAAAAGCGCTTCAATGTGCCGTCAAACGTATCGATAAGAAGGGCATAGTTACGGCAGGAGATTTAAGTAGCCAAGTACTTACACGTCACTTTTGCGATGTATTTTGGCAAATGCCACCCACAAATCAAGAAAACGCAGATGAGATTATTGCCCAGCTCAAGCATCGAAGCATTACTCATATTCTCCCAAGTAGAGACGGCGAACTGCTTTTTTGGGCAAGGCTAAAAAACGACCTAAAAAGCGCTAACATTCACGTACTTAGTTCTAATGAAAGTGCAATTGAGCTTTGTTTAGATAAATTAAGATTCGGCCAATGCAGTATTCCTTTTATCATCCCTTCATTCGAAAGTATCGAAGCGGTGAAAAAGGTTGTTCAGGACACTCAGCCATTGCATTATGTGGTCAAAGAACGTTTTGGTGCGGGTAGTAAAGCAGTTGGCCTTAATCTAAATGAAAACGACGCAGTCCAGTACGCTAAAGGTCTGTCCTCTCCTATTTTTCAATTATTCAAAGCAGGTAAAGAAATTAGCGTAGACGCTTGGCTAACAAAAGATCATTTGGTTAAAGCGGCCGTGTGCCGTGTGCGAGACTTAGTTGTTAATGGTGAATCCCAAATTACTTATACTTTACCGAATTGCCCTTTTACAGCACAGGTGACACAGACACTTTCCAACCTAGCGCTGTCTGGCCCCATTGTATTACAGGGCATCATAAATGATGGAGCACTTCACATCATTGAATGTAATTCACGATTTGGAGGCGCTTCAACGTTAGGTATCAAGGCGGGTGTTGATAGTCTTTATTGGAGCTTGTGCGAGAGTATAGGTGTAGATATCGATTCGTTGCCCGTAGATCTCGCATCTCATAAAATAACGCAGATTAGAGCTGCTACCGACTATTACCTATGATTTATATCTTCGACCTAGATGATACCCTGTATGATGAACGCCAATACGTAGAGTCTGGCCTTGCAGCGGTTGCCTCATTTGTGGAAAAAACCTGGAATGTTGATAAGCGAAGTGGCTTTCAGGAATTAGTTACTCTGCTTGATCGAAATGGTCGTGGCCGAATTTTCAATGATTACTTAGCTAACCATGGCATAGCAGTCAATAAGAAAAATGTACGTGCATGCGTTTCAGCATATCGCTTACACCAGCCCACTTTGACTTTGCCCGACAATCACTTAACGTTGCTTGAACGTTTGCCAAAGCCGCTGTACCTCGTCACTGACGGAAATAAAGTAGTACAAAGTAAGAAAGTGGAAGCACTCAACATAGCGCACTACTTCAAGCGCGTGTTTGTCACTCACCGCTTTGGAGTGCAACATGCTAAACCTTCTACTTACTGCTTTGAAAAGATTAAACAAGCAGAACAATGTCAGTGGCACGAAATGGTTTACATTGGTGACAACCCAGCAAAAGACTTCGTTAATTTAAATAAACTTGGAATGCCGACTGTTAGGGTGCTAACTGGGGTTCACAAAAACGCACCTGCAAAACCAGGTTTTGATGCAAAGTTTACAATACAAAACCTAAATGAACTTCCAGCCCTCAGTCTTTGAACTTTATTAGGCGGCATCCCAACTTATTTAATAAAATAAAATCAATGCTTAACCTACCTGCTGATAAACAACAAGTTCTACCTAAATACGAAGAAATCTACACCTTTAGCACTAATAATCCTCACCTAAGCGCATAGATTCTAAAGCTTTATGGCAAAAATGCCGACACATGATATATTGTGTTTATAACCATAAAAACAGCGAGCAAGCTATGTTCGATGGAAAATCGATTCTCATAACAGGTGGAACGGGTTCATTTGGCCATAAGTACACTGAGACTCTGTTAGCGAGATACAAACCAAAGCGCTTAATCATCTACTCACGTGACGAACTTAAACAGTTCGAAATGCAGCAAAAATTTCACGCGCCGTGCATGAGATATTTTATTGGCGATGTTCGTGATAGAGAACGTCTTAATCGCGCCATGCAAGGTGTTGACTTTGTAATACATGCAGCGGCCATGAAGCAAGTCCCTGCCGCTGAGTACAACCCTACCGAATGTATTCGTACGAATATCGATGGTGCCGAAAATGTAATTAACGCCGCCATTGATAATAACGTTGAAAAAGTTATTGCGTTGTCTACAGACAAAGCCGCCAACCCGGTTAATTTATACGGTGCTACCAAATTAGCTTCAGATAAATTGTTCGTTGCAGCCAATAATATTGTTGGCGCTGGTGCATCTCGATTTTCTGTAGTGCGTTACGGCAATGTGGTTGGCTCTCGTGGTTCTGTTGTACCCTTTTTCAATAAGTTGATAGCGGAAAACAGCGATCATATTCCTGTTACGCACAAAGACATGACCCGTTTTTGGATTACTCTTCAACAGGGGGTCGACTTTGTACTTAAAAACTTTGAGCGCATGTTAGGTGGTGAGATTTTCGTACCGAAAATCCCATCTATTCGAATTATTGACCTCGCGACTGCAATGGCACCGGATATTCCAATCAAATATGTAGGGATTCGTCCAGGTGAAAAGCTGCATGAAATGATGTGCCCTGGCGACATGTCTCTGCACACATTTGAATTCGATGATCACTTTGTAATTGCCCCAGCTATTAAGTTTTTCCACCGAAGTAATAACTTTACTAGCAACGCACTTAGCGAACAGGGAAAACTTGTAGAGTCGGGTTTCGAGTACGTTTCAGACACTAACGAACATTTCCTTAGTATTGAAGAAATAAAGAAGTTCAACGAGGAAGCTCAATAGTGATTCCTTATGGGCGACAACACCTAGATGAAGATGATGTAAAAGCCGTTGTCGAAACCTTAACATCAAATTGGTTAACGCAAGGCCCGGCTATTCCGAAATTTGAAACCGCTCTTGCTGATTATTGTGGCGCTAATTTTGGGATTGCAGTTAATAGCGCTACGTCTGCTCTACACATTGCTTGCCTTGCACTGGGTGTGAGTGAAGGCGATAGAGTATGGACATCTCCGAACTCATTTGTTGCTTCGTCAAACTGCGCGCTCTACTGTGGTGCCAAGGTCGATTTTGTAGATATTGACCTTCACACCGGTAACATGTGCGTTGATGCTTTACGAAACAAGCTTGTCCTAGCTGAGTCCATAAACGCCTTACCAAAGGTGATTATTCCCGTTCATTTCGCAGGTCAGCCCTGCGATATGAAAGAAATTCGTGCACTTTCAAAGCAATATGGCTTCTTTGTTATTGAAGATGCATCACATGCAGTAGGCGCAAAATACCAAGAGAAATTTGTAGGCAGCTGCGAATTCTCAGATATTTGTGTGTTTAGTTTCCACCCGGTAAAGATTATTACCACTATGGAAGGGGGAATGGCACTTACAAATAACAGTGAATGGGCTGAAAAGATGCGTATGTTGCGCAGTCACGGCATAACCAATGACCCAGAGAAGATGACTGAGGACAGTCATGGCCCTTGGTATTATCAACAGATAGCATTGGGCTTTAATTACCGTATGACTGACGTAGAAGCTGCGCTTGGTTTTAGCCAGCTAAAAAAATTGCCGGGCATTTTAGAAAAGCGGAATGCGTTAGCTGCACATTATGACAAGCTTTTTGCTACTCTAGAGCGTGTGCAACCGCTTTCGCAAAAGGATGGGACTTATAGTAGCTATCACCTCTACGTAATCCGAGTACTCAACATAAACGAGTCTGAGCACGAAATACTTGTATTTAAGCTAAGGTCCGCCGGGATTTTCGCTCATGTACATTACATTCCCATTCACACTCAACCCTTCTACAGAGAATTAGGATTTAACTGGGGAGACTTTCCTAATGCAGAGACGTATTATCATCAAGCTATTTCGCTGCCACTCTTCCCGCAATTATCTGTTGACGATTTGACGTATATTGCCGATACAGTATCTAAGCTAGTAGAGCTCAATAGCATACGATAATCGCTCAGGTATGTAATTTTGTATCGAAGCTAGCGCATTTTCGACTGTGAAAAATTTTAACTGAAAGGAAACTTTCTATGAGCTTTGAAGAGGTTTCAAGGTGAAGTCACAAAAAGTAGCATTAATTACCGGCGTCACTGGTCAAGATGGCTCCTACCTTGCTGAATTACTCCTTGAAAAAGGATATGAAGTGCACGGTATAAAGCGCCGTTCATCACTTTTCAATACTCAACGAGTAGATCATATTTACCAAGATCCTCATACCAAAAACAGAAACTTCATTCTTCACTACGGTGATTTGAGTGACAGCTCTAATCTTGTTCGATTGATTCAACAAATTCAGCCAGATGAAATTTACAACTTGGGGGCTCAAAGCCATGTAGCTGTGAGCTTCGAGTCTCCAGAATACACAGCAGACGTGGATGCATTAGGAGCTCTAAGGCTGTTAGAAGCTATAAGGCTGTTGGGATTAGAAAAGAAAACAAGATTTTATCAAGCGTCTACTTCTGAACTTTATGGATTGGTTCAAGAGTCGCCTCAAAAGGAAAGTACGCCGTTCTACCCCCGCTCTCCTTATGCTGTTGCAAAACTTTACGCTTATTGGATAACCGTGAATTATCGAGAGTCGTATGGCATTTACGCCTGCAACGGAATACTCTTCAATCATGAGTCACCTCGACGCGGAGAAACATTTGTGACACGAAAAGTTACACGAGGACTCGCGAATATAGCACAAGGTTTAGAAACGTGCCTTTACATGGGAAATATTGACGCGCTGCGAGACTGGGGCCATGCAAAAGACTATGTGTATATGCAATGGTTAATGCTTCAGCAATCACAGCCAGAAGACTTCGTCATTGCAACTGGTCATC
Source organism: Alteromonas sp. AO-Serp (assembly GCF_017849675.1). NCBI lineage: Bacteria > Pseudomonadati > Pseudomonadota > Gammaproteobacteria > Alteromonadales > Alteromonadaceae > Alteromonas > Alteromonas sp. AO-Serp. The sequence continues at coordinate 29,628 of NZ_JAFLMX010000002.1, read as the reverse complement.
AATATACTGTGCGGGATTTTATTCAATGGACAGCTAATGAGCTTGGTATAACGATAACGTTTGAAGGGAAAGGCGTAGATGAAATTGCAGTTGTAACGCAAGTAAAAGGAAACGATGCACCAGCTGTAAACATCGGCGACGTCATAATGAAAATAAACCCTAAGTATTTTAGACCAGCTGAAGTAGAAACGTTACTCGGTGACGCAAGCAAAGCGCGAGAAAAACTTGGGTGGAAACCTGAGACTGATGCAAAAGAATTATGCAAAGAAATGACGCAATATGATCTCGTTGAAGCTAAGCGCCAGGCGTTTTTAAAGCTCAATGGTTTTTCCTACGATGCCTTAAGGGAAGAATAAAATGGCTATGAAAAACATCTTTATCGCCGGACATCGCGGGATGGTAGGACGCGCGCTTTGCAGAGCATTTGAAGGCGATGACGACGTTAACCTAATAACTAAAGCTAAAGCTGAATTAGACCTCACTGTTCAAGCAAATGTTGAAAGATTTTTCGACCAAAATCACATTGACGAAGTCTATTTGGCTGCGGCTAAAGTAGGAGGGATATACGCCAACAATGCGTTAACTGGTGAATTCATTCACCAAAATTTGATGATTCAATCGAATGTTATTCATGCTGCTCATCGTAGCGGAGTTCAAAAGTTATTGTTTCTCGGCTCAAGCTGCATTTATCCAAAATTTGCCAATCAGCCAATTCGTGAAGAAGCATTATTAACCGGTCAACTAGAACCCACCAATGAGTCTTACGCTGTCGCCAAAATAGCAGGTATTAAGCTATGCGAAGCGTATAGGCGTCAATATGGTAGGGATTACCGTTCTGTCATGCCAACGAATCTCTATGGGCCTTATGATAATTTTGACCCACAAAACGGACACGTGATCCCAGCTTTGTTTTATAAGTTTCACCAAGCATTGAAAAATAACACTTCTGAGGTTGAGATTTGGGGCAGTGGTCAAGCGAGACGAGAATTTCTCCACGTGGACGACCTTGCCTCTGCATGTAAATTTTTGATGGCCAAAGACGAAGACGCATTCTGGGCTATTGTAGACGCGCATTGCTCGCATATAAATATTGGTACTGGAAGCGACTGTTCGATTAAAGAGCTGGCTGAGATGATAAAAATAAGTACCGGCTATCAAGGTCAACTTTCATTTGATGAGAATAAGCCTGAAGGGACACCTGTGAAGCGTCTTGATGTTACTAAAATGCAGGCGCTAGGATGGCAAGCTGACTACAAACTTAAGGACGGTCTACAAGAGGTTTGGAATTGGTACTGCAAACATCGAAGTGAAGCCTAGTACTATTTTACGGATGACTGCGTCAATCCAGTTAAGTTTGTCAATTGAAACACGTTTTTTAAATAGCATCAGAATATAAAAGCATGAACAGTAATAGTGTTACACAGGCTATATTAGCGAATATCCCTCAGCCAGAATATTACGATGAGACAATATTGTTTGGCGAAGCAGACTATTACGGGGCCTCACTTAATATCGCACGCCAACTTGGTTTGCCGCGAGCGCCTTTCAGTAAGAGTGGCTGGCGACATGGATGGATGCATTATCCCGCGAAATTTGTTTCACAGTTAACTGTGTGGGGTAAACAAGAATCTCAGTATTTGCTGACACAAAAAGAGGATGCCGATTTTCTCAAGTCTCATAACATTCAAGCAAAAGCCGTTGGAATGCCTTTCATCTATGCCGATGCGATTGATGAATCTTTGAGAAAACCCAATACATTGTTAGTGATGCCGCCGCACACTTTGCCTTATATTCCTGCTATTGGTAATGAAGAAGATTACTTATTAGAAATTGAACGTATACGACATGATTTCGATTCAGTGGTGTTTTGTATACACCACTCTTGTTTTGAACGTGGCATCTGGCCTGACTTATTAAAAAAGTACGGTTACCCCATGATTATTGGCGCAAGTGCCCATCAGTCAAACGCGCTAGTCCGCTTACAAAAGCTTTTTTCCAGTTTCGAGTATGTTACCTCTAACATTTTAGGCTCCCATATACCCTATGCCGCTTTCTGCAAAGCAAAAGTGTCCTTTTTTGGCACGTTTTGCGACCTGACACAGCTAAACTATGACAAGGATCCTCAAGCACAGGCAAACCCTGAATTATGGGATTACATTATTGAGAATTCAAAAGAAGCACCAGTTAAGAAAGCTATGCCCTTCATGTTTTGTGAACACCCAAAAGAGGCAGGTTTACATACCGCGTGGGCTGAACATGAGCTCGGTTTTGCCAACAAAAAACCAGCACATGAAATTGCAGAGTTACTAGGGTGGAACAACGCGGTTTACCAACTTAATCAAGCGGATCAATACAGGCGTATTCTCAAAGGCAAAGCAATGGAAAATCTGCTTAGTAGTTTGATTACATTGCCTGATGATATTAAAGATGACCAATTCGCAATTTACGGCGCAGGTAAAATAGGGGCGATGATACTTCGCATGCTTTCAAACTTTGGGTTAAAACCAGCGTGTTTTTTTGATAAAAACTACGCAAGCTTACAAGAACTAAACGGAGTCAATGTGTGCGATCCTCAAAGCATCTCAACCTCATCTGTTTCTCATATTTTAGTTGCATCCTTTGTTCATCAAAAAGAGATATCTGACAACATTTTGCAAATGCGCGACGATATAAAAGTATGGTCTGTTGATTAAATTACCTTTTTATATCTTCCAAACACTTCGAACATGGCTGGTGTAGTTGTAAGATTTTAAGAAGAACGGTCGTTCATTAGAAGCACCTTCATCATACATTTAATGTCACGCGACACATCAATGCTACCTACACATTTAACTAAAGTTTCTCAACATATAGCGGATAAGTAAGTTGAATGTGAAGTTTATACTTAAAGAAAGTTACAGGATTTTCAATTGAAAAAAGTCATATTAACCGGCGCTAATGGTCAACTAGGGCAAAGTTTTATTAGCTTGCTATTAGGACAAGGTTTTAAAGTGATCGCAGTTGACCAGAACATCGACAATTTAAAAGCTTCACAGACATTAGACGTGGTTAGACTTGATATAACCAATAGTAATGATGTCAAAGATTTTTACAGCGACTTCGATGAAGTTTACGGACTGATTAATAACGCTGGTGCGGCTGTATTCACCCCTTTTGAAGAAAGAACTGCTGATGAATTTATGTCGGTAGTAGAGGTAAACCTGCTCGGCACGTTTTTAATGTCTCAAGGGGCAGTAAAATTAATGAAAAAAAGCCGAGAAGGGAAAATAGTGAACATCGGCTCTATATACGGCGTGGTGAGCAGCGACGAACGGATATACGGAGAAAGCAAGCGCAATAACTCTGAAGTCTATTCAGTTACCAAAGCAGGGGTGATTCAATTATCCAAGTATATGGCAGCACACTTCGGAAAATATAACATTCAAACAAATTGTATATCTCCTGGGGGTATCTTTAATCAACAAACCGCTGATTTTGTAGCTAACTATACCGCAAAAACGCCTATGGAAAGAATGGGGCGCCCTGAAGATTTGCACGCCGCAATCAGCTTTTTACTTGATGAAAATAACAACTATACCAACGGGCAAAACATTGTCGTAGATGGAGGGTTTACTGCATGGTAAATCGACATTACATTTTAGGGGCTGGGGTTACGGGCCTTAGTCTTGCCTACGAATTGTTGAAAAAAGGTCAACATGTCACCCTAATCGAAAAGTCAGCGTCTGTTGGGGGGCTGGCTAAAAGTCTTACGTGGCAAGGCCGACAGATTGATCTAGGCCCACATATTTACCACACGCCAGATAAAGACATTGAGGAATATTGGAAAGCGGAATTTCCGGAGCTTTTTTACGAGCGTCACCACTGGTCTAAAAATTTAAAAGATAATCAGTTTTTTGACTACCCTATCAATAAAGAGTTTATTGATAGCCTTCCTAAAGCGTTGTCTGAGAAAATCAAACATGAACTCGAGAATGTAGACGCAGAAAAAGTCGCTAGTGCTAATAACTACTATGAATATATAAGGGCGCTGGCAGGTGAAACGTTACAAGAAATGTTCTTCATTAAATATCCCGAAAAACTGTGGGGGATGTCCGTTAAAAACCTTGACGCAAACTGGGCCCCTAAACGCATAAAAATTCGGGAAAAATCTGGTCCCTTTTTCGAAGGGCAATGGAGCGCTGTGGGGAACGAAGGCAGTGGAACAATCCTAGAGAATCTGAAAGATAAAGTATTGCAACTTGGCGGTGTTATCAGATTAAACGAGACAATTGAAAGAATATTACTCAGGAATCAACGCATAAGCACGATTGCGACCAATAAAAGCAACATTAACGTAAACAGTAACGATGTTGTAATTAACACCACATCTTATTGTACCGCCTGCGATCTTTTGGGCAAAACAACGAATTTAAAATATCGCGGCGTGACGTTAGTTTACCTAGCAGTGAAAAACGCTGATGTTTTCCCAGAAGGCGTAGATTTCGTATACATTGATGATCCTAAAATACATTTCAATAGAATCTCTGACCAAAACTCTTTTGTGAAAGAGCCTGAATTAGAATCTACCATTCTTTGTTTTGAAATAACTTACAGCCAAGGTGATCAAATCGACAGTATGGAGCCGTCTTCCTTAGTTAAAGAGGTTAAGGAGCAGTTCATGTCATTGGACATGATTTCTGACGAATCATTGATTGCCGATGCGAAAGTCGTAAAACTTCCAGAAGTGTATCCTATGTTTTTCCTAGGGTATGAAAACGAACTTGCAAAGACCAAAGCAAGCATTGACGAAATCGAAAACATGTACACGCTTGGCAGCTTAGCCGAATATGCTTATTCTGATCTACAGGTTCTGTTTAGCAAAGCTATAGACTTGGCTGAGATCTTGACAAGTCCTACGTTCAAAATAAACAAGATAGATAAAGCTGCACCAAGACTCAATTTCGAGAAGCGTATTTTGCTAAACACGGATTATATTGGGCAAGATCATCCAGCATATGTCATCGCTGAAATTGGTTTGAACCACAACGGAAGTATGAAGATCGCCAAGCGTTTGATAGATGAGGCGGTTAATGCTGGAGCCAACGCAGTAAAATTGCAAAGCTATAAAAGCCATCTGCGCGTAGCTTCCGAAGGAAAAACATCTCGCTACGTAGAAAAAGTACTTAGCACGCAAGAAACCGATTATGAGATGTTTAAAAAGAATGAGCTCTCAGTTGCGCAAACAAAAGAACTGTTTAGTTACGCTAAAGAGAAAGGTATTACACTATTCTCAGCACCTTTTGACAATGAAAGCGTCGATGAGCTAGAAGAGCTTGGCGTAGATTGCTACAAGATAGCCTCTTTTGATCTCGTTAACTTACGTTTAATTGAAAAAGTCGCATTAACTGGGAAACCGCTCATTCTCTCTACAGGAATGGCATCGCTGTCTGAAGTCGAAGACGCACTTCGAGTGGTTGCTTACACAGGGAACCGACAGGTCATTCTGCTTCAATGTACGTCATCATACCCTTGCCCACCTACATCTATGAATATTCGTGCTATTGACACAATGAAACAAGCATTTAACCAACTGCCTGTAGGACTGTCAGATCACGTCATTGGTGATGTGGTTAGCTTAGCTGCGGTTAGCCGAGGTGCTGACGTCATAGAAAAACACTTTACGTTAGACAAAAAAATGGAAGGTCCAGACCACATTTTGTCTTTAGAGCCTGACGAATTAAAACGCATGATTTTCAACATTAGGCAAATTGAAGAGTGTTTGGGAGACGGTGTCAAACAAGCCTCAACTAACGAGATAAGCACGCTCATACGTTTTAGAAAAACCATGTATTCGAGCGTAGACATTGCTAAAGGCGAAAAAATTAAACCAGAGCACATTACTTACAAAGGCCCTGCTTATGGCTTGTATGCGAAGTACGAAGATTTAGTGGTGGGCAGTATAGCTAAAGATGATATTGCAGCTGATACGCCGATAACATGGGATTTGATTAACTCTTAGGAGATAACTTATGAGCTCGTTTATCCACAAAGTAAAGTCTCTTATTAGTGAGCTATCGGCACAAAATGTGAGTCGTATATTTACGATAGCAACGACATCGAAGGGAGAAGAAGAACCTTACTTGACGCCACTTAGAGTGACGAGAGACTTTGCAGTAGCGGGTTGTGTTATTTTTAAACAGGAATGCCTGCTTGACATAATCGAGCTTGTTGACGGCGCTGTCGATATCGTTTTAGTTGATACTGAAAAGAAGATTCCTCTATCAATAAATAAGCAAGCGTTGCTTGCCAGTGACAGCATCTATTTGAAAAGAAATACCATAGGACCTGTAGAAACCGGAAATTTATCGAAAATCTGTTTTCAGCAAATATCAAAAAGCGCGACTTTTGAATTCAAACCAAATGACTTAACCGTAAACAGCGCCTGGTCATTTTTAAGCCAACGATTAGGGGTTTTGAGCGGAAAGAGAATAGCTATTCTTGGCGCTGGGAATATAGGAAGCAAGTTAGCGCTCAAACTCGTCGAGTGTGGTGCAGACGTTCACATATACCGTCAACAAGCTCATGTAGGTTATCAAATCACAAATGGCCTGAACTTGATAAAACATGAAAATACGGTTTCCAACATCACGTTTCACAACAGCTTGCTCTCTACTTCGTTTAGTGCGGATGTCGTTGTAGGATGCACGAATGGTGTACCAATCATAGATAATGAAGTCATCCAGACGGTCAAAAAAAATGCATTAGTTGTTGATCTTGGTAAGAACAACATAACCGCAGATGCGATAAAGCTTGCTATAAAAAATAAGCTTGAAATTTACAGAGTTGATGTAACGGCAGCGCTTGAAGGGTTTATATACGAAATGCTCAAAATGCGTGACGTGTTAAACTCATCTTATGGCAAAAAGGCGTTGTCGTTTTGTAATATCGTTTCAGGTGGATATCTAGGTGAAGATGGTGATGTCATTGTAGACGATATCTCTAAGCCCAGTGTTATTTACGGTGTCGCGAATGGGGCTGGCTCGATAAAAAAATCACTAAGTTCAGCTGAAAATGAAATCATTGCTAAACTGAAAAAAGAAGTTTGCCTATGCTAAATCAATATGGAAAAAATGCCTCGGCACTTTTACTTCAAAAAAAATCTTTTTTTGAAGAAAATAAAATGCACGTGGAAAAACAAAGAAAAATAGCTCAACTGTACACAGCACAGCCAGAGAGAAAAACGTGTAAGAATTGTGATTCACTTTTGGACGTACAAATAGATTTCACGAAAGATTCAATTCCTTATAAAGCATGCCGAACGTGTTCTCACTTGAATGGCGCTCATGAAGATACCACGGAATTTTGCCAGACGGTTTACGCTGTTGACGATGAGGACTATGCCCAGAATTATACACCAGCAGACAGAAACGAGTATGAATACAGAACGGCGAGCATCTATCTGCCAAAAGCTGAATTTCTTTTCACTGCATTGAAGTCATCTGGCGTAGATCCACATAAAAATGCTTATTTTGATTACGGTGCAGGTTCGGGTTACTTTGTTGCGGCATTGCTTAAACTAGGCCTTAACAATGTTTCAGGTTCAGATGTTTCTAAGTCACAGGTCGATATGGCAAATCGCCTTTTCCCGTCACCGCGACTTACGTGTCACGATATCAACGATAACCATGAATCTCTGGCCACAACCAAATCTCAAGTTGTGTCAATGATTGGTGTGCTAGAGCACCTTCAGTCGCCAAGGAAAGCCTTGCAGCGTCTGAATGAAAATCCACACGTTGAGTATATCTTTATTTCTGTACCCACATTCAGCTTGTCAGTTTATCTTGAAATGCTTGATGACAATGTTTTTCATCGTCAGTTACATGGTGGGCATACCCACTTATACACTGAAGATTCTCTTTCTTATATGTGCAGCGAGTTTAATTTTGAGGTCATCGGACAATGGTGGTTTGGTACAGACCTTGTAGACCTCTACCGACAGCTACACATTAACTTGGAGACAAACAACGTATCTTCATACATTAAAAAAGATTTTAACAAACGTTTTCTGACTTTTCTCGACAGCGCACAGCTGGAACTAGATAAGCAGAAAGAGTCATCAGAAGTTCACATGCTATTAAGAAAAAAAAATGCCTGACATTCTGACTGTGATACCTGCTCGCTCGGGAAGCAAATCGCTACCTCACAAAAATATCAAATTACTTGAAGGAAAACCTCTGCTTGCCTACTCAATAGAGTACGCTAAGCGATGTGCACTGGTGTCAAAGACAGTGGTTTCAACAGATAGCGAAGAGTATGCAGATATTGCGAGGCAATACGGCGCCAGCGTTCCTTTTTTACGGCCGCCTGAATACGCTAGAGACAGCAGCACCGACTTTGAATTTATGAAGCACGCCTTTGACTTTCATCGTTCTCATAATGAGCATTATGATCTACTCGTTTTGCTTAGACCGACTTCTCCCCTGCGCCCCAAAGGCTTGATCGAAAGGGGCGTCTCGATTCTTTGCGAAAACCCTTCTGCCACCTCCGTCCGCTCTGTAGCTCCCGTAACGGAGCATCCTTATAGAGTGTGGAGCAAGAGAAAAGACGGAAGTATTGAAAGCTTTGTTAGCCATGAAAAAGAGCCTTATAATTTGCCAAGACAAAAACTACCCGAACTATTGTTTCAAACTGGCGATATAGAAATTGTTAGAGCAAGTACACTTTTAACTGGCTCGGTGAGCGGTGACAACGTATACCCTTTGATCATAGCGCACGACGATATGGTAGATATTGATTCTGAATCAGACTTTAAAGAAGCAAAGAGAAGAATGCTATGAAGATTTTGATATGTGGCATGGGCTCGATAGGCGTTCGCCACTTTAGAAACTTACAGACGCTTGGCGTTACCGACATCATTTTTTATAGCACTCGAAAAAGTACCTTTCCCCAAGTAGAGGAAATCATGCAAGGAGCGCAAGTTTTTGATTCTCTTCACGACGCGCTAGCTGAAATGCCTGACATTTGCATGATCACCAACCCTACTTCACTGCACGTCCGCACAGCCATTGAAGCTGCTAAGCATGGATGCCATTTATATATTGAGAAGCCTATTTCTCATACACTAGAGGGCCTAGAGGAGCTTAATCGGCTAATTGAGATGCACAACTTGATTTCGTTCGTTACGTATCAGTTTAGATTTCATCCGCATATCAAATTACTGTGCGAATTAGTAAAACAAAAAGATGTTTATGGCGATGTGATATGGGCAAGGGCTGAATGGTCTGAATATTTACCGGATTGGCATCCATGGGAAGATTATACTAAAGGATACAGCGCACGCAGTGAACTAGGCGGAGGAGTGCTAAGAACACAAATACATCCGTTGAACTATTTGTCTTTTATTTTAGGTGAGATAAGCGAATTGTCGGTTCACTGCCAAGCAAGCGGACATCTAGGTATTGATGTGGACGACCTCGCTGACATTCACCTGAGCTTTGAAAACAATGTTACTGCAAACGTTCATGTTGATTACCTGCAAAAGCCCAGAGTACATACGCTTACCGTAGTAACTAACAAAGGAAGGTTTGCCTGGGACTGCCACGCTAACGAACTATTTTTCATTGATCATGCTGCGAAGAAAACGCATTTTCCGAATGAAAATTTTGAAAGAAATGACATGTTTGTTTCGATGCTAGAGCATTTTCTACATTGCGTAGAAACGGGCAAACAAAGTGCCTTTACTGTAAAAGAAGCGACTAGCGAGCTCTCTAAACTGCTAAATGCAGTCAAAAGCTAACAATTGCCACGGGGGTATTCCCCCCGACTGAAACGCTGAATCAAACACAAACTGTCGTTTTGTGATTACTAAAAGGCACTAACAATATACATACCAAGCAATTTTAACGAGCCTACACGTTAAACGAATCAATTCTTACTAAAGTAATGACCTAGCGGATGAGTTTCACCCGTTTTGACCTCAACCACTGGTAACCCCTTAATCAAAGAGCGGCGCTGCACTCCAGACTTGAACGTTAATTTGCCACCCCTGTCGCGTGATTCTCTCATTTTTGACTCTACATAACTTTCTGATGGGGAGAGCGCACGCAAACTTCCCAAACGGTCGTTACGTACAAAAAAGAGATTATTTCCAGCGCTATTAGAGCCCACTAATTCGTAACCTTTTTCTTTACCTAAATAATGCAGAGCTGCAATAGAAGCGCCATAGTACAAATTAGAGTAATGTGCCTCGTTACGCTGAAATGAAGACGAATACGGTACAGACACTGCAGCCTTCCCTCCAAATACGCTATTATACTCAACTACAACCATGATAGGATTAACGGCTTCAATAGCTTGCCAAATCCAAAAATCATTGCCATCAACATCGATACTGAGCAAGCCTATTTCCCCTTCAAACCCTTCGCTTGCGATCAAATCGTTAATATTTTCTTTATCGATCCACGCTTTTTTTGCAGTTAAGTCATGACGCCAGTAAAAGTCTTGCTTCTTGATGCTTTCTATATTCATTGCATCACCATCCATCACTAGCCCTTTCCAGTTATTATTAACTAACAAAAAGCGTGTATTAGATTCGAGGTAATTCTCTACGCCAAACTCTACAAAAGTTTTCTCATGCTCATTTTGTATAACGCGTTGTTGCAAATACTGAATGATGCCATCTTCACCAAATTGCGAAAAAACCTTAAATTCCACATCATGCAAAGAGCTCATCTCAATGCCTTTATTAGCATTTGCAAGTGCGCGGCCCTGAAGCACAAATAGATCATTGAGACGTTTATGTATAGAGCCTGCTATGTTTGCTTGCGAAGTACTTTCCTGCTTCTTCTCTTTTTTTTCATTTGTCATTGTCTTTACTTCCTAACAGTGTATCGTCATACAGATGTTCTAGCGCGTTCAAATAACCGTCTGCAAAGCGTTTTTGCGATAGCTCTAAATTTCTATAACTTGCGCTATCGTTAATGCTGTGTTCTAAGATTTCACCCTTTGCCTCATACATCTGTTCAAGCAAGACCCCCAACGTATTAGCATCGTTAGGCTCAAAGTAATGTGCTCGGGCGCCACATTGCTCTCTATGAACTGGAATGTCGGATAGAATCATTCGCTTACCGAAAACCTTCGCCTCTTCAACTGTTGTGCTCCACCCCTCGAAAAAAGAAGGATTGATAACCGCAATTGCTCCTGCCATGAGAGACATAACTTCATCACGTGATACAAGTCCAAGCACCACAAACTTGTCCTGAAGATTGTACTCTTCAATGAAACTTTGTAATTCAGAAAAGTGCGAGGCATTGCGGTGGTCGCTTGTGTACCCTGTAGCAACAACTTTGATATCTGATGACACTTTTTTTAACGCTTCAAGTACCACTTTATGGTTTTTGTGAATCCAAAATTGGTTCGGTAGATAAAAGTATCCACGATCAGCTAACGACTGTTTTTTCGCAGATTCAAGCGTGCGCCGCGCTATGTCAAAATCTGCCAATGTAATGTTAGGTGAAAACTGTACAACATGTGTTTTGGTTTGTTTGTATTCAGGGAAAAAACATTTGAAGTCTTGAGCAGCTGAATGACTGCTTAGCAGTAAATGACCTGACCGTTCGGCAGCCATAGCAATGAGCCGGTTTCTATTACGCAATTCATCCTCAGAAAAAAGGTGTGGCAAATGGCAATGTTGGAAATCTGGCATCCAATACATAGCTGGGGGAGTGAGCCGTACACCTGGCGATGTATGCGTTAATACAGTGAGTTTGAACTTACGCGCATAGTAGGCTATACGAATGTCAGTCTGAAAATACTTGCACAATTTGCTTATTCGAGGTGATGAAGCAGTCAAGTGATCACACTGGACTACTTGAATCTTCTTTGTGTAACTCTTGGGAAAGAGGTCGCTTCTGTTGGTCAAACAAAAAAAGCGATAATGATCGGGCGCAAACTTATCTAACGCCCCTAAAAGACTCAGAAAGTAGTTCTTTCCCCCTAGCCATGCATCCCCCCGGATAACTACAGGTATCCCGACCCTAATCATTTATCTACCTCTTTAAACCATGATATGTAGCGCTTCAACCCGTCTTCAAATGGCGTTTTTGAATGTAGCAGCTCTCTGTTTAACTCATTATTCGCCGCCACCAAGTCGCGAGGATCACCTTTTCTATCTTCACTTGTCATAAAAAGTGGATTATTTTCATATCCTGCTAACGATAGAATTAAGCTAATTGCAGAGGAGATACTTAACGGCTCTCCTGTACCCACGTTAAGTATTTGCTTGCTACTACACCATTGACACTGTGCCAGCGTTAACAGTGACTGGACAAAATCCTCAATGTACATCCAATCTCTTAACTGAGCTCCTGTACCAGAGAATCTAAACTCTCCTTTTTCGGCCTTACTCAGAACGTCCCAAAAAAGCTGTTTTCTCAAGCCTGGCCCGTACAAGGAAAACGGTCTAACGATCTTCACTTGAAGATCATAAGTTACAGAATAAAAAACAAGCATTTCTTCTGCTAACTTTTTATGAAAACCATACGGAGAAATAGGCGCAAGCTCAGTGCTTACAGAGGTACTACTGCTAGCATTCTTACCGTATACAGCTGCACTAGAAACATAAATTAACCTACTACTTTGCCATTCATCTTTCATTTTATTAAGAAGAGCATTGAGATTTGGTAATGTCTTGGCAAAGTCGCTAGACGGTGAAGCTATCGAATCTGCCACAGATGCGCCGCCTGCCACATGAAATATCACATCTGGCTTTTCGCACTTATCAAGAAGACTCTCATTAATATCACCGGACAAGTCAGATAATGAATTACTGCGAACCGTCCTTTTCACGCTATAGTTTCGGGCGTTAAGTTCGTTGTATAAATGTGTACCAACAAACCCTTCGCCACCTAGAATGAGAAATTTTTGCAGCATTTTGTCTCCTGTTCTTTGACTACTGCGTGGCGTATGAGAACTCATAAATGTATCTCACTTACAGTGCTCGCCAACTTACAACTTCTGCATTAGTAATACTGCGCCGTATAGATTCAGCGATTGCCTCTTCATGCGCGCCTTCAACACAGTTAACGATAATATCTAACGGTAACTGACTGAGCATATCTAACGATTTTATGGGAACGTCTTTGATAGATGACGTGGCCTGTCTATCTGAGGTGACAAAGCATTGAATATTCCCACCAGCGCTTTTCAGTGCGTTTGCAATTATTATGGACAGTTGCCTAGTACCGAAGACAGCGATATTTTTGCCTTGGTAATCACTGAACGCATGTTCTTTACACACTAGCTGTTCTAATAAAAATTTCAAATCTTGAACATTTCTGTCTAGCTGATGTTGGTTGTCTTTCACTCCATCCTCAAGCAACAGAGCAACTGCTTGAGACTCTTTTTTCAGCAACGTTCTATTTGAACTCAGCGAGCTACTCCCTCCTTGTCGAAAATTGGCAGAAACAATATCAAGGCATTTGCCGCTGTATCGCCGCATAGCAGTCTTCATAAAAAAACTGTCAGCGTAAAGTGTGAAGCATTCACTGAAAGGGCCTATTTTCTCGAATAGGCTTTTGCGACAAAAGAACCCTTGATGACAAACATTTGTTCCCTCTTTTTCACTAGCATGTGTAAGCCAAGTTTCTCCCGTATTGTCGTCGAAGCAACGTACTCGTGTTGAAACATAATCAATATCGCGATTAGAAAACTCAACAAGGACCTTCGCTAAATTAGATGTCCCATTCAACGTATCGTCTGCACCAAGAAAATAGACAACGTCGCCCTCCGCCATTTCCACGCCGCGATTAAAAGCGTGATATATTCCTCTATCAGGGCTTGAGTAAATTTTTTTGACGTGCGGATAAGATGCAGCAGTAGCCAGCGTATTATTTGTAGAACCACCATCTACAATGATATGCTCAATGTCATCAATGATATCTTGGTTCGCTACACTTTTTAAGCACGCATCAAACAAATCATCACAGTTATAAGTTGCAGTTATTATTGATAATTTCACTATTTTCTCACAAATTACACTACTGTACTTAGGCTAAGCTAGAACATAGAAATCATGCCCCTCTTTTTTCCCCAACGAGGAAAGGAGGCTCGTTATTTCAGATCGAACGGGTTGCGCTGCTACAATCAAAGCTTTAGGCGCCGTTTGAGACAAGTAACGCTCAAGCGATATTATCGGCACCTTCGTTTCAGACACAACTACGTCAGAGGTTTCGCCATCTTTTTTGTCCACAAAGGCAACGATCTCCCTGTCTAGCAAATGCGCGTGCCTCACAAAAGATCTCGCTAGCTTTCCTGCACCATATACGTAAACCTGCTTTCCCTGTGTACATGCAATTAAGCGCTCACTTTTCTCTTCTATCACTGCAATAAGGCCTTCATCGAAGTCATTTTGAGAGAGGCTCATTGTGGTAGAGGAGTCACTTATACGCATCTTCACAAGGGACTTTTCTAGACAGTCGAACTTGAATCCTTGGTTAAGCAACCGTAAAAATAAAACGTAATCTTCAAATATTCTCAAGCGAGGATAGCGAACACGCTTTAGCACTGCTGTTTTAGCAAAATAAGTAGTATGTGGAAAACAAGGCCACTGCCGAAGAGAGGCATTTATATCGTCAGGGCTGGCAATATCGTTTATGGCGCGCTCCTTCTCAGTTTTGAAAACAGTGAACCGGGAAGAGTTAGCAACACTATCGGTATCAGCGAAATAATTTAAGTGACATTTAACGATATCAGCCTCGCGGCTTTCAATGAACCTAAGTTGCTCCTCAAACCTATTAGGTTCGCTTATGTCATCAGCATCAACTTTCGCGATATAAGGTGTGGTTACCAGATCTAACGCATCATCTAGCCGATATCCAACACCTTTATTCTCCTTATAGGTGATGAACTTAATTCTAGGGTCTGAGAAACCTTCGACTTTAAGTTTAGTGTTATCCGTTGAACCATCGTCAACGATGAGAAACTCGAAATTTGGATAAGTTTGAGATAAAACTGAGTCGATTGTTTCTTCTACCCACTTAGATGCGTTGAAAGTAGTCATCAATGCGGTGACTTTATTTACCATCTACTAGGCTTCCAATTGAGAAACAAGCATGTCGTTTACCGCATCAACTCTCTGAAGATACTCCTCTTGAGATATTGACTCTTTTCTGAAGTCTTTCACTTTTACCCTAGGAATGAAAATAAGACGGTCACCACTTAAAAGTAAAAGATCTTCGCTTCGCAAAGCATTTTGACTAAGAACGAGAAAATCTGGCCCCGCATAACAAAAATAATGCTTGCTCAGAGAAATAAATTTGTCGAAATAGTCATGCTCCAACGAGGGATGAAAACTGACTTTTTGCAGCAAAATTACATTCTTCAGCCCACTAGAAAAAGCAACCAAGGAAGTTTCAAACAAGGTGAGTGGATTATTCTGATAGGGCACCCCAAGATCGTTAAAATCTCCGCGCGCTAATAATGTAAGACCACGAAATGAAAGTTTGACATCACCGACATTCTCCAGCCAAACGATATTACATGTGTTTTCGCCATCATCTAAAGACTGCGCTTTTTCATCAACCCAGTTAATTAAAATCTGCGTTGCATTTTGAGCATTCTGTAACGCTAACTCCGTCAGTTTTGTTTTTGGTTCGAAGGCAATATTTTGATGTTGAACAGAAAGAGGCTGCGTATTCCATTTATCAATTAGAACATTGTTTCGTCTTAGGCTTGTATGCGGTGAAACAGCGTCGAACTGAAATTGAGAATGTTCTAAAAGCTTTATTGAATCTGCTATAAATGCTTGCCAAACCTCTTTCAAAGCATTGCCCGTTTCAATTACGACGCTTTCATCCATAACATTCAGAAGCTTACTAAAAATGCTGTTAACGTAGTTGAAAGTTCCATTAAAGTAATAGAAAACTAAGCTTTTCTTCCGAAGCAACGACGAGACGATAAACTCCCTCTGCTCGTGAATTAACTCTTCAATATCTAATTTTGACGATAATGACTCAGTGAATAAATTGTTCAGCGCATTGAGCTCTTCGATTAAAGACGATGGCTTATACTTAGCTTCGAATTTTGACATTAAAGTAGAGTTTTCAGCTGCAGAAAAAATATTGTTAAAAATTTCTTCTTTTGCCCGCTCTTTTTGAGCAGAGGTAGCAACGATAAGAACGTTTTCAGCGCTTAGCGTGTCTGCTCCATTTATATATGCGCCATTGCTTAAATTATAGATATAGGAATTTTTGCTCGCAAAGTTCTGCTCCAAAACCTTTGCTGAAACTTTAAATTCGTATTTAGTTTTAACCCACGGCTTAAAGTTACCTTTTACAACCAATGATATTTGATGATTTGACGCATAATTGTAAAGCTCTTTTCCTTCACTATCGTAATAGCCGGAAGACTTTGAATGGTGGTAATCGTCACTTGCAAAGCCTAAATCCGTGCCCAACAAATAGATATCTTGAAAACCTATCGTGGTAAACAGGTCTGCCGTGAAGTTCAAAACGGTAGGATAAGAGAAGTTTAATAGCTCGAAAGGATGCGACTTATGAATCTCAGTGAGTGAAACCGTTGATGCCTCGCCTTGTTTAAACGCCAATAGTGTATTTTTGAACAAGTTTGCTGAGTCGGGATGAATGCCATTGCAGCTCAGTAACGTAATGCGCTTGAGGTAATCAGCATCATTGATTCGGGACAACCAATCAAACGTTGAACGGTTTGTTTCAATTTCTGCGTGAAAATCTGGGGTCAAACCGTTTTTGTAAAGCGCGTACAGTGCAGTCCCGCATGAAACGATTATTGCTCTATCTTGCTCAGTTTTAAGTGTTTCAATTAACCCATCTAAAGAAGGCCCGTTACCTACTATAAAAACAGGTACATTTAGCGTTAGAGAAGTTAATCGGCGCTTTGCATCAGCCAGTAAAAAGGGTACGGAATTCTTCAGTGCCCATCGAGTGTGAGCAATGCCATACAGTGCATTATCGAAATAGTCCCCCATGGCAATCATAACGAGAAGCTGTTCGCGTAATTGGGCAACTGCATCAGTAAGCATCTCATTAACATAGCTCTGATAGAAAAATGTATTTGCCAATACATAAGGGCCAACAGACTGAAATTGAATCAATAAATCATTGGTGAGGTTTGAGCCATCGTCACCTATGTTTAAGTAAAGGCGCTTTTTTCCATCATCAAACGAAGAAATGATATTTGCCCAGTCAATGGCAAATAATGAGGCGTAAAAGAAATCTCGATTTGGCTCGCAAATAAATAACATACCAATATCGTGTTCTTTTACTAAGTCGTTAAGCCCATAACCACTGCCAATGCCAAACTGGATGATAGACTTGACCTGGGTGGGTAACGCACTTTGCTTCTCCTGCACATCTTTTAGTACAGATTCGCACTCTTCGACAAGCTGGTAGTGCAAATACCCTTTTAACTTCTTTCCTTTATAGCTTAAAAGTAGACCGTCTTTGTTCGGCTTCGATGCAAAGGATTTAAAATTTGTTTTCGCGTCAACAATTGGCGCGCTGGAAAACAATGCATTGGTTGACTTGTGATAAAGATATACCTCCCCATCCACGTTAGCGCTTGGCGACCACTGCTGAGGCTCATAATTTACAAACTCTTCGTATAAATTCGGAAAGTACTCTTTTAGAGCGACGAGATTATTGTTCTTTCGTTCTTCATCTAAATTTGAAGAACGTAATTCCTTGTCATCTTTCAGCCTCGCCCACTGATGAAGGTAACTCTCGCTAATAGAAGTAGTGTTACGAGCAGGTAACCACGACTGTAGTTCATGCCAATCTGATGTCATTAATTTACTTTCGAGGCTATTGAACACCGGGTTATGCAAGTGTTTATAAAAATCTAGTCTATCAACTCCAATATGCTTTTTAAGCTCCAACATATCTTTAGCGAAGTTTGCGCCGTCAGAACCAATTTGAAGGTACAAGGCAATGCTTCGTTCTTTTGCGATATTGAGCAATTCTCTCCAATTGAGACTAGACAGCGAACACACAAAATAGTCAATATTAGGCTCATAGACCACTATATGTTGATAGCGGCCCTCTCTAATCAAATTCTCAATGTGGTAACCTAACCCCAGCCCCATAACAACCATCGCAGAAACAGATTTCTCATTATCACTAGATAATGAAATGGGAGCCGTGCGAGCGATGTATGCATTGTAGTGAGAGAGAACTTCTTGCTTTGGATGCTCACCATACAACACCTGCCCGGTGTTGTAGTTAATAATATTCAGCTCACCAAATTTATTACACAGCAAGGTAGATACTGACGAATCATGTTTCTTAATTAGGTCTGCAAGGGTTGGAATAAACCGCTCAAATGCACTAATACTGAGTCGATAGTTATCCCTAATCTCTTGCGCAAGCGCTCGCTCAATATTTTGCTGCTGTCGCTCATCTTCATGAACGTGAAACTGAATCTGCTGTAACATGGTTATTTATATTTCTTAACGGCTGCGCGGCCTCTGGAAAATTTGACCGCTTCTTTTTTAGCATTATCAAGCAAACCTTGCGCCAGCTCTTCAAGCTTTTGATTTATCGTCATTTCTTTTTGTGCAAACGACGATTTTTCATCACCCTCAAGGCGGGACAGCGCTCGAACAACGACTTTATGGCGTATTTGGGAAAGGTACCGAAATCGTTCAGTGGAAAAGGTGTCACTGGACGATGATAAACAAGCAGCTAACTCAGCGTTAACTGCTTGGAGGAATAAGGGAGTTTCGCTGTGATTTAATATCGAGTTTTTCAAATAGCTTGTCGGTTCTGACGCTGGGCTTCATACGCTTCCTGTTTGGCTTCCTCAGGAATCTGTACCCACGCATCTCGGATTGGTGTTAATAGGCTAGACACTTCATCTAACATATTCAAGTCGTTATTAAAATGTGCGTCATTTAAGCGCTCAATCATATAGTTATACAATGCGAACATATTTTCGGCGACTTCACCGCCCACATCTAAATCGAGCGTATCCCGCAAATGCATGATAATCGCACTTGCCTTGGAAATGTAATCCGCTTTGATCACCAATTCCTTACGCTCCATCGCACCTTTAGCATACGCAATTCGGTCGAGAGCCCCCTGTAACAGCATCAAAGTAAGCTTATGCGGATCAGCATTTGCTACGTCCTGTTTCAGATTACCCTTGCGATAGGCATTTATACCTTTGAGTGACATAAAAACTCCAACTCTACTTTAGTTACAACGACGCTAACAGCGCTGAACCAGTCTGATTTAACTGCGCAACGGTTTGGTCGAGGTTCAAATATTTATCTCGAAGTATCTCTTCGTAATTCAGCATACGTAACTCAAGCGTCTCGCGCTGATCGTATAAATCTTCGCGGTCGTCTTTCGCCGCACGCTCTCTTAAGCTAATTAGTCCACTGTAAGAGGTGTATTCTTTAGAAAACTCATACAACCGAGTAGCAATACCCTCATCTGGGTCAGTGAACAATTTAGCGATTTCATCAAAGCTATCTTCTAGTGCATCTTCAAGTCGGTCTTCGCCAGTCCCTAAGCCAAAATCAGTCGAGCCAATTTCGAGCTTGCCATCATCGTCGAACTCTATACCGATTTGGAAAAGTCCACCTAGTGCAGAAGAGCTCACATTATCCCCAACAATAGAAGCTAAGCCGCTTTGAATACCGCGCAACAAAGAATCACCTGCCAATGCGCCGTCTTCTTCTAGTTCAGACTCACCGTATCGAGTTAATGTTTTGATTTCATCAATCAGAGCATTGTAGTTATCGACAAAGTCTCTGATCTTTTTATCTAAGCCTTCTTTGTCATAACCGATGCTAAGTTTTGTCGCTAAAAAGTCGCCCGCAGCATCCTTCGGGGAAACTTCATTAACCTCAAAAGAGACGTTCTGAATTGTATTTTCGAACTCGTTCGAGCTACTTTGAACTTCAATGCCATCAATATAGGCGATGGCGTTTCTCGCGCTTTCTATATTTGCTGCACTGATATTGTTGGTGCCGCCGGTCGTCGATAAACGATCTAGCTCAGCAGCCCCAGTATCATTAGTGATAACCAAGTCGTTGCCATCGCCAGTCTCGCTAGAGGAGAAGACTAATCGAGGGCCTGCGCCAGTTCCGGTATCAATAATGTTTGCGGTAACACCAAAGTTTTCGTCGGAATTATTTATTTTTTCGCGTAACGCGGTAAGTGACATACCAGCGGTAACATCTATGGTGAAGCTTTTACTTCCGCCTACGTCAAAGGTCAATGAACCGGTACCAGAAGTAAGCACAGGGTCACTGCTCGAAGTGAATGCGCCGGCATCGGTAGTTATTCGGCTTCCAGCTGCAAGCTGTTCGACGACAACTTCGTAACTGCCTCGCAATGCGGAGTTTGACGCTTCTGCAGATAGAACATCATTGTCTTCAGAAGGATTGGTGATGGTGGGCTCTCGACCATTAATACCGTTATCACTGCGCAATTCATCGACGGCATCTTTAAAGTCAGACAGCTTAGATTTAATTTGTCCTAGGCCAGAAATTTCAGCCTCTATACGCTCTTCCTTCGCGTTTAAACGTTCCTCTTTAGGCTGACGTTCTGCAGTTAGAAGCTGTTGTACAAGATCGTCGAGTGCCAGGCCTGAGCCCACACCTAGAGACTGAATTGTCATACTTTACCTCGTTAAACCTGATTGTTGATAAACACTCCTACACTGTTCCCAACATCCTGTTGCAACTCTTGAATGCGTTCAGCAAGTTTCAATACTTCTTCTGAAGGTATTTGCCTAATGACATCGCCAGATTGTGAATCTTTTACCGTTACCACCGAGCGATTTGTTTCTTCGTCAATAGTAAATGCTAAATCTCGATTCTGAACCTTAAGGAATGATTCAACTTTGGCGACAGCTTCATCTAACTGTGCACCGTTCCTCTCTACATTTTTGTTATCGGCTTGCTGACCAGAAGCTTGAGCGTTATTTTGTTCGTCAACATTTGTACCTGAAAACTGAGCCTGCTTAGCTTGATTAGCAAGTTGACTTTGTTCTCCAGTTTGCTGCCCATTGCGATTTGCATTCAGTTCAGAAACCGAAGGCGCTTCATTTCGCACTGGTGCCAATGGCGTAGTCGATGCAAAACCTTGGCCACTTTGGGTATTTTGAATTTCCACTTAATACCTCCTAACTGAAACGACAAAACGGGCCTTGCACACAAAGCACAAGCACCCGTTACATCTCAACTAAGGTAACTAATTAAAGTATAGCTTATCCAAGCAAAGACAGCGCAGTTTGTGGACGCTGATTCGCCTGACTGAGAACAGAAACAGATGCCTGCTGGATAATCTGGTTTCTAGTTAGCTCAGCAGTTTCTGTCGCAAAATCTGTATCACGGATTTGTGAGCGAGCAGAAGACAGATTTTCGCTAATATTACTTAAGTTACGAATAGTAGACTGGAAGCGGTTTTGAAGTGCACCAAGGTCCGCACGCACAGCCCCAATACCAGAGATAGCTGCGTCGATATCACTTAGCAAAGACGACGCGCCCGCCGCAGTAGATACATCGTTGGTGGTGATTCCAAGGCCTGTTGCGCTAAAACCACTGATAGAACCTAAATTAGTAGACGATAAGTTTACTGAGATAGTTTGGCCAGCGTTGGCACCAACAAGAAACTTCGCTGAGAAGTTACCATCCAATATATTAACGTTACCAAACTGAGTGTCAGTAGCGATTCGTGAAATCTCAGTACGTAGTGCTGATACTTCTTTTTGAAGTGCTTGACGGTCGGCCGAGCTGTTTATGCCATTTTGCGATTGAACTGCAAGTGTACGGATACGCTGTAAGCTTGTAGTTACTTCGCTTAGGGCACCTTCAGCTGTTTGAGATAAAGAAATAGCATCGTTCGCGTTACGAACGGCTTGGTTCAAACCTTGAACCTGAGACGTTAGACGATCTGAGATCTGCAAGCCCGCAGCATCATCTGCTGCGCTATTGATGCGGAATCCCGATGATAGTCTTTCAAAAGACGTGTTTAAGCGATCATTTACGTCAAAAAGCTGACGTTGTGCATTGATCGATGACACATTAGTATTTACAAATAAAGACATTAGATTACCTCCTAGGGATTCAATGGCCGATGTGGTATCATCAAATCCTTCCAGTTCAAATTAGCTGGGTCACTACTCCCAACTAACTCCTCTCTTAAAAGTAAAGTAAATTACCCCTCAACAATAGGTATCGGCAAAGTCTTTAGGTTCTTTAGCTTTTTTTCCAAATTTTTTTAGCAACCTCAAAAAAAACAACTCAAACCATTGATTAATAAAAGAAATAAAAAAGAAAAAATTAAAAAATAAAGGCAGAAACTTGCTTTTACGCTCAGCTTTCCATTGAAGACATGGATTAAATTTTTAATCACACACAGTCTCTCACTACGTAAGAATTGCGTAACGCAAAAAGGAGAATCGAACGGTAAGTTGTCGTCGAATTTTTGAGTTATGCCTATATGCCTAGGAAACGCTGTAAAGCTGGCACAGGATATGCTTTGTTTAATATGAACGAAATGTCTTGCTCAGCGTTTTGTTTGAAATTGGTGGGATGTTTCGGTAAAAATAAAAAAAGGCCGAGACAAATTAATCTCGGCCAATTTGCTCACGTTAGGAGATTGAGCAAATTCAGTTTCTGTCGGCTGGCAGGTATTTAGTAGGATAAACTGGCCTCTCAACCAACACTTCTACACTCTCAGTCCTGTTAGTCGACGCTTTCTTCAAGGGGCGGCCTTACCGGCCGCTTTCCTTTCACTAGGGGATGGCCTCTCAACTCCTTCCCAATTAAGCGTCTAAGTTCAGCGTATTGATAATTAACCTAACAGAGATAATGCAGCTTGTGGGCGCTGGTTAGCCTGAGCAAGAATGGTAGTGCTCGCCTGCTGTAAAATCTGGTTACGGCTTAATTCTGCCGTCTCAGTGGCAAAGTCAGCGTCTTTAATACGCGATCTTGCCGCCGACACGTTTTCAGAGATGTTGCTCAAGTTACGAATGGTAGACTGAAAACGATTTTGCAATGCACCTAAGTCTGCTCTTAACCCACCCACAGCAGAAATTGCTGAATCAACTGCGGTTAATAGGCGAGAAGCTCCCTGCTCAGTTAAAACGTTGTCGGCCAAGATGCCCAAACCAGTAGCACTGAAGCCATTTACGCCCGCTCGTGCTAGAGCAGCAGTAGATAGGTTTACCGAAATCGTTTGACCCGCATTTGCACCTACCAAGAATTTTGCTGAGAAATCCCCCGATAAAATGTTCACACCCGCAAACTGTGTAGTTGTCGAGATTCTCGAAATTTCAGTGCGTAGCGCCGACACTTCTTTTTGTAGAGCTACACGGTCAGCAGAGCTGTTAATACCGTTTTGAGACTGAATAGCAAGCGTACGAATACGCTGAAGAGCTGTTGTCGTTTCTTGCATTGCACCTTCAGCTGTTTGTGCTAATGAAATGCCGTCGTTCGCATTTCTTACCGCTTGATTCAAACCTTGAACTTGCGAAGTCATACGGTCTGTAATCTGTAGACCAGCCGCATCGTCCGCAGCGCTATTAATTCTGAAACCAGACGATAGGCGCTCAAAGGCGGTGCTTAGATTGTTGCCGGTGGTAAATAATTGACGTTGTGCATTTAATGATGACACGTTGGTATTAACAAATAGACTCATGGGTCTCTCCTAACAGTTTCGAGTATTGCGCTATTGCTTTTATTATCTGCGCGATTGTTCTAAATATTTGGCATAGCCTGTGCTTTGTGTAAGGTGTCAGTGTTAATCTGACGTTTCATTGGCACACTACCAATGAAACTTGCTAAAGAGAGAATTTCATTCTCTTTGCTGGCCGGTGGGTTTGATGTTCCAGACCTCAAACCTCTCACTACCTCCTGGCTTCATTCTCGCCGGTTAGCAGCTCCACACCATTCAACAAACCTTTCTTTATATCGCCTTAAACAAAAATTACTTTAGAAAAACTAATTATTTTATTTTAAGACAATCAAAGCACTGATTTTCCTAACTTTAATATTCAAGATGACTAAGCAAACTTGAAAACAAAACACTTTTATTTGGATGTTTATTATTGTTTTCATCCATCAGAGGAAACAAACTAACTTTATCTCCCCTTTGTAATAGTTATCGTCCACTTATCAATTTTACTTTAGAAGTTTTTTGATAAATTTTGACGAGCAATAAGAGAACAAGAAATACCGCAATTAAATCAAAACTTTAGACAAGTCAGACAGTGGTGATTTTTTGGAAAGAGAAGAACTATAAGGAAAGTTTTTCAAAGGTGAAAAGGTATCAGGTAGCTGTCATATAACAGGAGGGTTAGCTAAAGGAAATAGAAGAGAATAAATAAAAAGGCTGGTCACGAGGCGACCAGCCTTTCATGTGCGTGGACTAGAGCACTACCTCCTGGCTCCACTATTTAATCATTAACCTAGAAGCTGCAACGCTGCCTGTGGACGCTGATTAGCCTGAGAAAGTACAGTTGTACTCGCCTGCTGGATAATCTGATTACGCGTTAGGTTAGCGGTTTCAGTTGCAAAGTCAGTATCTTTAATTTGAGAACGTGCTGCAGAAACGTTTTCTGAGATGTTACTCAAGTTTCGAATTGTTGACTGGAAGCGGTTTTGAAGCGCACCTAAGTCAGCACGTAGTCCACCGATCGCTGAAATAGCGGTGTCGATATTAGCCAGCATTGAAGAAGCATTATCACTAGTTAATACGTCAGAGCCAGTAATCCCCAAACCAGTCGCACTGAAGCCATTAACACCAGCACGTGCCAATGTAGGGCTAGATAGGTTTACAGAAATTGTCTGACCTGCGTTTGCGCCTACTAGGAATTTCGCAGAGAAATCACCCGATAGGATGTTAACGCCGGCAAATTGGGTAGTCGTAGAGATACGTGAAATCTCAGTACGTAGTGCAGACACTTCTTTTTGCAGCGCTACACGGTCAGCAGAGCTGTTGATACCGTTTTGCGATTGAATGGCAAGTGTACGAATACGCTGTAGTGCAGTCGTAGTTTCAGAAAGTGCACCTTCAGCAGTTTGCGACAGTGAAATCGCATCGTTTGCGTTACGTACAGCTTGGTTAAGTCCTTGGACTTGTGAAGTCATTCGGTCGGTAATCTGTAGACCTGCGGCATCATCAGCAGCGCTGTTGATACGGAAGCCTGAAGAAAGGCGTTCAAACGACGTGCTCAAAGAATTACTAACATCAAATAGCTGACGCTGGGCATTCAATGAGGATACATTGGTATTAACGAACATAGACATAAAGTCTCTCCTACACTCTCAGTCCAGCGTTTGCTGGCAGTCGGCCTAACCGACATTTTTGTTTTAGTAGTCATCAAGACCTGAGGGGTAATTGATGAACTGGCTCTCTCAGAAACTGTATCGACACTAATTAGATTCCCTTTAGAAAAAATTACGATTTTTGCCGATAAGCGGTAAGATATTGCCGCGCAATAAAACTAAAGCACCGCATAACTAAAGGATTTTTAAGGAAGATTTGACGTGAAAAAAAGTTTGAAGCTACTGGATATAAAACGTGTATCAAAGTCTGCGGCGCATTGCGCTTTCACTGATTTGATTGAAAATCCGTTCGACAAAAGTCGTAAAACATTGATGTGTTGCTACCGACAAGCTACTAATCATGTTAGTGCTGACGGTGTGCTTATTGTATTAACTATTGATAAAGCTTCATTTCAAATTCGCCACAGAGTAATTATTCGAGAGAGTAATGCCGACTTACGAGATCCTAAGTTCTCACACGATGGTTCTCGCCTCATGCTCACTTCCTATGCAAAGACATACCTTGATAATGGCAAAATGGTCACAAAAATGATGACTTATTTCACTACTACGGGCCTATCTTGGTCAGGAGCTAATAGACATGGTAAGAGCGGATGGTGGCTGTGGAACCATACTTGGCATAATTCAGACGCGTATGGCTTTGCATATAATCGACCATCAAATACGCTTTCGCTTTATAAGGGTGATCCAACGCGGACAATGCAATTGCATAAGGCAGAAGCGTTTAGCTTAGATAAACACAAAAAGGGCTATCCCAACGAAAGTACTATTCTATTTAATTCTAACGGCGATGCTTTTGCCTTTCTTAGGCGTGATGCCGATACATTCAGCGCACAATTTGGTACGTCAAAACCGCCTTATACCAAATGGAGCTGGCATGATTTGGGTATTTATATTGGCGGCCCTGCTGCTGTGGCGTTAGGTGAAAGCCTGTATATTGTTGCAGGAAGACATGTCGACTGGGACTCTCGCCAATTTACGACCAAAATATGGCTCTTTGATAGCGTAACTAAAACACTTACTGAGCTTAATACACTGCCAAGTAATGGTGATACCAGCTACCCTGGCCTAGTGATAGAAAACGATACGCTTTATATGTCCTATTATTCTTGCCATATCGACAATCAAGCAAGAGTCTACATGGCATGTTTTTCTGGCGTAAAAGCTTTAACGACAAAAACCGCTTAGATGTAATTAAATAAAGATAAATTCGTAACTTGAGGGAATGTAGCAAGCGCAGCGCTTAATGCCGTTTCCTGCTTTGCGAATTCTGTTGACGCTTCAGCATAATCAACATCTTGAATTGATGAGCGCTGTGCCTTGGCTGCAATTTCCATGTCTAAATTGCTTTCATAGGTACTTTCAGCAATATTTAATCGACTTCCCAGAGAGGCTCGTTCGAGAGAAAGCTTTTCAAGGCCATTGTCTAATCCGACAAGTGCGTCAGCTATCGACTCTTGCAGAGCAGAATTGTCTATAGTGGAGTCCATTAAGATAGTTTGGATTTCATGAATGGACTGCGCCATACTTTTTTTCTCTGGTGCATCAAACGATAAGTCTATGCTGTCTCCCGGTGCAGCAGTAGCGTTAAATTCCATTCCTTTTATAGTGAAAGGCTGACCAGAGGTATAGGAAACTGAATCGACAACGGTGCCAGTTCCTTGATTAACGAGCTCAGCCTGTCCCGTAGCAAGAAAGTTTATGCGATAATCGTTGTTCGCCGCATTTACCGGATCGTAATTTTTATCGAAAAAGGTATCGAACGTTCCCTGTTGCTTTACAGATGCATTATTAATCGTTGCTGTACTACTAGGGTCGACTGAAAATTTAAAGCGTGAGAGCACATTTTCAAACACTTCGTATCCATTGCTTGTTGACTGAATTTTAGAGCTATTTGAGAGCTGAACAAAGCTTACGCCAGGGTCACCAGCAAAGGTGATCGCATTCCCGCTTGCTGCAGGATTGTACTCAAAAGCTTGATTGCCCGATTGGTAGCCCGCATACAAATAGTTGCCATCAGCATCTTGTGTATTCATCAGATCAAACACTTCAAGTTTTATTTGCTCTAGCTCCGCGCCAATTGCGCGTTTATCAGGATCATCTAAAATTCCATTTCCAGCTTGGACTATAAGCGTTCGCGCACGGTTTATTGATTCGGTAATATTCGTCAATACCGCTTCCTGCTGTTCAAGCGAACCTGTTACTAGATCATTGTTGCGCTGAAATTGGGTTAGCTCATCGATTTCTTCGGTTAAACGTAATACTTTTGCCGCACCAACGGGGTCGTCACTCGGAGTGATAATGCGTTTTCCAGAAGCTAGCTGCTCTTGAGTCTTTGCCAAATCGCCCTGATTTTGCATAATCGAGCGCATGTTTTGATCATAAATTTGATTCGTTGATATACGCATAACTCACCTACCTTGCTGACTGCAAAATGGTATTAAACAATTCTTGCGCCGTAGACAAAATTCGCGCTGCGGCAGCATAGCTTTGTTGATACTTTATTAAATTTGCGGCTTCTTCGTCTAAGCTAACGCCAGAGACAGACTCAAACCAATTCTGCGATTGAACCTTCATGGCTTCCGCTGAAGCAAGTGTTACTTTTGCCATCGAGGCATCTTCACCAATTCGGCCAACCATAGATGCATAAGCATCTTGGAAGGTACGTGGTGTATTCGTTGCCTCACTGCTTACTTGCACGGTATTTTCGTTTTGAATAGCCGCTAAATTAAGCGCATTACTGTTATCGTTAAAGCCATCTGTATTATAGCTGATCGAGAAACTATCCCCAGCTTTTGGCACGCCATCCAAGCTCAAATCAAAGCCTGGATCTGGGCTTATTCCCGCTTGACTAATGAGGTTGGTTAAATCAGTTGTGCCAGTTACTGTAGCTAAAACATTACCGCTTCCATCTACAACGTCGTATGTATCTGCGGCCGTAAAGTTAATTTGAGCTGGCGCTGAATTTAACAGCCCACCCGCTCCGTCAAAAGCAGAAGCGCCGACTTCTGTGTTAGATACCGTAACGTCAATGACATTTGCGCTTCCCAAATTTGTATTATTTGCTCCTGCTCTCACCGGGCTTGCAAACGCTAAATCTTCAGGGCGATTTGTCTCTAGTGTAATCTTAGACGCGATATCTTTAGTTGGCTGAATGAGAAACTCATTACCCACGGTATAGGGATCGGTTCCTGAGAAATCAACTTCAATACCACCGGGCAATTCATTAAACCCAGCTGTAACCGCGTAATTGGAATAGATAATATCATTGCCAGAAGCGTCTTTTTTCGGTGTGCCATCTGCATTTAATAGCGTAATTTCTATTTGGCTAGGCACGCCCGCAGTTACTGCCGTAACCTCAATTTTGTAGTCAGCATCCGTTAGCTCTGCACCTTTACCTTCGGTAATTTGTGCAGTTACAACATAGTCACCATTGGTATCGCTATATGCTAATCCGCGAAACGAAGGTATATCGAAAATATTGCTACCAAGTTGGCCGTCTAAGTCCATCCCCAATTTATTTTGCGTATTCATTGCATCGGCGAATGCTACTGATAGCTGACCAACATCCCGCATTGCAGGGCCTAAAATTTCGTTTCTGTACCCGAATAAACCGCCAAGTGCGCCACCTAAATCATCTTCTACGATACGTATTGAGGCATCAGCTTTTGTCTGTGAGCCAAAGTTTGTTTCTAGTTTAAGCTGCTTGAACGTTAAGTCAGCATTGGTATTCAGTTCAAATAAATTAAATGCGCCATTTTCTAATACCAATGACTCACCAGAAGTCAGGTTAATTGTTACCGCTCCATTTTGCGTGGTGCTTTCTTTAACTGTTATTCCCATGATTGAAGCGAGCTCGTCTATCGCTTGATCTCTCTCATTAAGCAATGCGCTAGGCTGGTCGCTGGTATTGTTACCATTGGCAATAACAATATTGCGGTTTAGATCGCCAATGTTGCCAATCAAGGTGTTCGCCCGGTTCACCATCGACGTGAACTCTAGGTTTAATTCTTCTTCTTTCTCCAACATATAATCAGACAGTGTCTTCATTCGTTGGTACAAAGACTCAGATTTCCCTAACACTTGGTCGCGAGACGCCAGGTTAGTAGGATCGTCAGCAGCTGTTTGCAACGCGGCGAAGTACTCGCTCAATCCTTGGGAGATTGAGTTAGCCTCACTCGCTAGTAGATTGTCAATGGCCGCTGTTTTACTAGAGAATGCCTCAAGCTCGCCGACAGAAGTAATGTCCCTGCGCAATTGATTTTGAGCAAATACGTTGATGATACGTTCGGTATTGCCGATCTCTACACCGA
>NZ_JAFLMX010000316.1:0-2757 GCF_017849675.1 Alteromonas sp. AO-Serp | reverse complement strand
GTATATATACAAATGAGCCTTAAAAGGGCAAAGTCAGTGAAATATATTAAAGTCTGGTAATATTTTTCCCTTGTTTTTTCATCAAAGCCTTCAGAGTCAGATAAATGTTCTTCTATTATTTTACATATTACGTAGAAAATTCGTGTCCGTCCGGTAATCCCCACATTCAATTCATAAGTTAGCTCCGGCATGGTGCTCTCTTTGCAAAGGAGAATGACCATGCAGCAACATCAACGAAGAGACGTGCAAGACTGGCTCAATTTATTTGACCAACAAAAACAAAGCGGACTCACTGCGGTGGCGTTTTGTCGCCAGCAACAGATTAATGTTCAAACATACTACACTAGGCGTCGTGATATCAGGCTACAGCGAACAAATAGTAAGTTCGTTCAGGTTAAGCGTGAAGTCACTAAAGTTGAGTCATACACTGAGGAAATGGGTGGCGACCTCCTCCTGAAATTGGGAAACGCAGAACTTACCGTGCCAACCACTACTAACCCTCATTGGGTTGCCGCCGTGATGAAGGTATTGGCCGAATGAAGATGTTCGTTGAGCCTGCCGACATTTATTTATACATGGAAATCGTCGACTTCCGTAAATCAATTAACGGCTTACTTGTCGTGGTTGAGCAGGATATGAATCTCAACCCGTTCCGTGATGCATTGTTCGTCTTCTGCAATAAAAAGCGCGATAAGCTAAAAATACTCTATTGGGATAAAACGGGGTTCGCACTCTGGTACAAACGACTTGAGAAGCATCGGTTTAAATGGCCTGTCGATGAGAATTTACAGCAGATGCATGTGAGTGAGCAGCAGTTGCAATGGTTATTATCCGGCTTTGATGTGATTGGCCATCAGCCCTTAAATTACACTGCATCCGGCTTATAACCTGTGATCATAAGTAGCGATTAACGATCGCAAAATTGTCTTAATAATGTCGGGTAATCAGTATCTTATTGCATGATAATAAGGTCATGAATATTGATATCGAAAACTTACCCGACGACCCCGCGACACTGAAAAAGATGTTGTCGCAGGTTATGTCTCGCTATCTATATCTCGAAGAACAGTTTCGTATTGCCCAGCACAAGCAGTTCGGTAAAAGTACTGAAGGCCACCCTGGGCAAGGTGAGTTGTTTAATGAAGCGGAAGAACTGGTCGTTGAATCTGAAACCGCCGAAGAAACGATGAGCTACACCCGCAAAAAGGCGACACGTAAACCGCTGCCTAAAGACCTGCCTCGTGAAGTTATCGTTCACGATATTAGCGACGAAGAAAAAATCTGTGGCTGTTGTGCGGGCGAATTACATCGCATTGGTGAAGATAAGTCAGAGAAGCTTCAGTTTATCCCCGCTCAGGTAAAAGTGATTGAGCATGTTCGTCCTAAATATGCGTGCCGTACTTGTGAAAAAGACGGCATCAGCAATAAGGTGAAGCAAGCGCCAGTGCCTCACAGTGTTATCCCCAAAGGATATGCAACGCCAAGCTTGTTAAGTCAAATCATTACCAGCAAATATCAGTATGGGCTACCGCTTTATCGACAAGAAGCAATGTTTAAACAGCATGGTATCGAGCTAAGCCGTAAAACCATGGCTGATTGGATAGTCCGCTGCGCTGAGTTGTTTAAACCCCTTTATGACCACCTACATAAACACCTGCTGCAACAACCCGTTGTCGCGGCAGATGAAACCACGCTGAAGGTGGTTGAATCTGATAAAGCGACTAGCTATATGTGGCTGTACGCCAGTGGGGCTGACTCACCTGCGGGTAATATACCTGATACAGAAATACCTAATATTGTGCTGTACGACTATCACAATAGTCGCGCAGGGCAATGCGCGGTAGACTTCCTCAAAGGCTATAACGGCTACTTACAAGTGGATGGCTATCAAGGCTATGAGCAAACGCAAGCCACACTCATTGGCTGTTGGGCACATGCACGTCGTAAGTTCATGGAAGCCAAAAAAGGCGCAGGTAAAAAAGGCAGTGGCAAAGCGGATTGGGCACTCAACCATATCCAAAAACTCTACCGCATCGAAACACAGTTAAAAGATAAAACAGTGGAAGTGCGCTACCTCACCAGACAAGAGAAAAGCCTGCCGCTACTCAATCAGCTTCATGCATGGCTAATGAAATCAGTGCAACAGGTGTTACCGAAAACCAAATTAGGTGAAGCAATACAATACAGCTTAAATCAATGGGAAAAGCTAGCGCGCTACACACTCGACGGATTATTGAATATCGATAATAATCGCGCTGAGCGCGCGATTAAACCGTTTGTGATAGGCAGGAAGAATTGGCTCTTTAGCCAAACTGCCACAGGCGCAAACGCCAGTGCGGTTCTCTACAGCATTATCGAAACGGCAAAAGCCAACGACCTCAATGTGTTCGAGTATGTGATGACTTGCCTTGATGAGTTGAGCAAGCCAGAGCCGATTATCGAGCAACTACTACCATGGCAGTTTACTAACCGCTAGGTGGGATTACCGGACGGATACGAAAATTCGTGCTGCGTTGAACAAACTTCCATGAGTATCAATCTTTGAAATAACGCTGTGAACATGTGGTCTCGCTGCGCCTCGGCTTTTCAAGTGAAAAATAAGATCATCTAAATTGTTTGCTGATGCAACACCGTCCACTTTGGAGTTTTCGAAAACTAGGTAAAAACTGTCGAAGTTATTCTTCTGTGAAGAGACCATATTGAAGAAGTGTGACTCAAAAGTTTTAAGCTTATCTTGTTGTTTTGTTCTTTCTATTT
>NZ_JAFLMX010000356.1:0-5144 GCF_017849675.1 Alteromonas sp. AO-Serp | reverse complement strand
AGAAGGAAAATGGTTAGTTGATATATTTTCTCAAGCTAACGACTCAGGTGTTTACGACTTAATCCACCCTAATACCTTTGCGGAAGTTTCTCTTAATGAAGGCGAAATGTACGGCTTTCGTTATAGCCTGCATGGAAAAGCGGGAACGTCATTTAAAATTGAGTTAGATGACGAAGTGTTGGCTGAAGGTGAGATAGACAAATCTGAGGCGGCGTCGGGAAGTGGAGTTGTATAGCCACTAACCCCATCGCGCCGCCATAAAAATCAATGCGCGATGAATTCCTACGTTGTTTACTTGAATGCTAAGGCCTCGCTCTGACCTGAAATCAATTCAGTTTTTCCTTTTTCAGGAAATAATGTGAGCGAATTAACGTTTTGTGGGTCTTAGTTAACAAAGAAAAAGAAAAAATTTCGTAAAAGAATAGTTTTTATTGGTATTATTTCAATATTCCTTTTGCATTCTTTTTCTTTGTAAATTCATTTTCTTATATTCAACGGCATTATCATGTTTCAGCATTTCATATTAACGCGCTTTAATCTTCGAAAAAAAGGTTGGGATGAGACCAAATCTCAATCCAAAGTTTTAACTGATAGCTGGATGGAAAACAGATTGAAGCTGTTTGAGCAGTACTGTTATTCGTCTATAAAATCTCAAACGGTAAAAAACTTTGAATGGCTAGTATTTTTCGATACGAATACACCAGAAATTTATCGCGAAAAAATAAACGAGCTAGCTTCAAAATTCTCCAATTTTATCCCTATTTACACAGACGGAATGGAAAACTTTTATCCGTCTATAAAAAAAGAAATAGCGTCTAGATTAACAGCCCCTTTCCTCATAACGACGAGGCTTGATAACGATGATAGCCTTCACCAAGATTTCGTTAAAGAAGTACAGAATCAATTTTCAGAGCAATCTTTTATGGCAATTGACTTTGTTGACGGATACACGCTGCAGGTAGCGCCTCGTGTAAGGCTAGGCCTGCACTCACATGTGCATAATCCGTTTATGAGTTTAATTGAAAAAAGTGAAGATTTTAAAACCATCTGGTGTCAAGAAAGGCACGGATATTGGAGTGGTGTAAAAGAACTGACGCCTATCAGAGGAAAGCGAATGTGGATGTCGATTATTCATTTTGAAAACAAGGTGAATGAATATAAAGGCTATGGAAATGTTCCAAAAGAAAGGGTTGAAGATTTTAATTTACACCCTGCTGCCC
The DNA here is from genome assembly GCF_017849675.1 of Alteromonas sp. AO-Serp. Lineage (NCBI taxonomy): Bacteria > Pseudomonadati > Pseudomonadota > Gammaproteobacteria > Alteromonadales > Alteromonadaceae > Alteromonas > Alteromonas sp. AO-Serp. The sequence continues at coordinate 3,924 of NZ_JAFLMX010000356.1, read as the reverse complement.
TTGAAGACGTTATTGCAAACGTTGAAGATCCCAAAGTCAGTAGCAAAAGCGCGCTAAAGCATAAAATTAAGACAAATTGGAAGGTGAATTTTAAGCTGATGAAGAGGGCGCTATTTTCTTAAGTAGTTATCTAAAACTACTTAGTGTTCGCATCAGTATACTCTGGTTACCATTTGCTCATATTTGGGTTTAATTTAACCTGAGAAAAATGAGGGGTTCATTGATTAAGGTGAACCAGATAGTAGGGAATTCACTGTGTGAGCCGTGCAAATTAGCAAGCTGTTTGTTTAATCAAACAGCTTGCCCGTAAAACGGCTCATTAACAATTAGCCAATTACAAAAAAGGCTAATTAAGACAAACGACCTTTAAAGTCTTCGTAGCTGAATTCGCGAACCAGCTCAAAGTCGCCGTTAGAACGCAGGATGCCGATAGCAGGATGTTCTACACCGTTGAAGAAGGTGGTTTTTACCATGGTGTAATGCATCATATCCTCAAACTGTAATCGATCGCCGGTCTTAAGCGGCGCATCGAATGAGTAGGTATCAATGACATCGCCTGCAAGGCACGAATTGCCACCTAGCTTCACATTATATGCTTTTTCACTAGGCATACCCGCGCCCAAAATTGTAGGTCGATAAGGCATTTCCAGCACATCTGGCATATGTGCAGTCGCTGAAATGTCTAGAATAGCGATATCACCGTCATTTTCTACCATATCAACCACTTCGCAAATTAATGGCCCTGTCTGCCATGCGACGGCAGAGCCTGGCTCAAGGATCACGTCTAAATGTGGGTAGCGCGCCTTGAAGTCCTTTAGCGTTTTAATAAGGTGCTCAACATCATAACCTTCACGGGTCATCAGGTGTCCGCCACCTAGGTTTAACCACTTTAATTGACCAAGCCATTTGCCAAAACGCTTTTCAATGGCTTCAAGCGTGCGTGCAGTAGCAAAAGAATCACACTCACAAAGGTTGTGGCAGTGAAAACCTTCAATACCCGATAAGTCTACGCCTTCTAGCTCACTAGCACGTATGCCTAAGCGAGAACCTGGTGCAGCTGGGTCGTACAGTGGTGTATCTGCTTCTTGATGCTCAGGGTTTATGCGAAGGCCTAACGACACGCCTGCTAGCACGTCTTTATGCGCGTTCCACTGGGTCAAACTATTAAAAGACAGGTGATTAACAAGACTCGCCAATTCCTTTGCGTCATTAACCTTGTACGCAGGAGAATATGCGTGAACTTCTTTACCCATCTCTGCAGCAAGTTTCGCTTCCCAAACCGAACTGGCCGTTGCTCCGTGTAAGTACTGTTTGATGATGTCGAAGCAAGACCACATAGAAAAGCCTTTAAGCGCCAAGATAATACGCGCGCCAGATTCGTCTTGAACCCGTTTCATCAGCTCAAGGTTTTTAATTAATTTTGCTTCTTCCAGCACGTAGCAAGGAGAGGGAATATCAGTACGTTGAGTTAAATCGGTCAATGGGATAAAGCTCCAAAAAATAAAACGGCTTTCAACATTTATCAAACGCCTAATGTATTACATTACAGGTCGTAGCTCAAAACTACTCTGTATCCTACATTCCAGTAATCTGATCTAGATTTAAATAGTGGCGTTAATAAAAAAGGGCGCTTGAATTAAGCGCCCTGATGTTTCAATTATTTAGTGAAAGGGCTACCTTCACATTCGAGTACGTGCCATGGCAGACCATGCTCGTTAAGCATATCCATGAATGGGTCTGGATCGAATTGTTCCATGTTCCATACACCTGCTTCTTTCCATGTGCCGTTAAGCATAAGCGCTGCGCCAATCATCGCAGGAACACCTGTGGTGTAAGATACTGCTTGCGCGCCTACCTCTTCGTTACATTTCGCGTGGTCACAGTTGTTATAGATAAAGATAGTTTTTTCTTTGCCATCTTTAATACCTGTGATGTAAGTGCCAATGCACGTCATACCGCTATAACCTTCAGCAAGTGAGCCTGGGTTAGGAAGTACTGCTTTCAAGAACTCTAGTGGTACAATCTTCTGGCCTTGGAATTCAACTGGCTCAATGCTAGTCATACCAATACCTTCAAGTACACGCAGGTGGTTAAGGTAAGCATCGCCAAAGGTCATCCAGAAGCGTGCACGCTTAAGGGTAGGGAAGTGCTTAACAATAGACTCTAGCTCTTCGTGGAACATCAGGTAAGATGCGCGAACACCAATGTTTTGATAGTCCAGATCTTCACGTACGCTTAACGGATCGGTTTCTTTCCACTCGCCGTTTTCCCAATAGCGACCGCGTTGGGTAATCTCACGAATGTTGATTTCAGGGTTGAAGTTAGTCGCGAAAGCCTGGCCGTGATCGCCGCCATTACAGTCTACGATATCAAGATAGTGGATTTCGTCGAAGTAATGCTTAGCTGCATATGCTGTGTAAACGTTAGTTACACCTGGATCAAAGCCACTGCCAAGAAGGGCCATAATGCCCGCGTCTTTAAACTTGTCTTGGTAAGCCCACTGCCACGAGTATTCAAACTTCGCTTCGTCTTTAGGCTCGTAATTGGCGGTGTCTAGGTAATCAGTATTAGTTGCAAGACATGCATCCATGATTGGAAGGTCTTGATATGGCAACGCAAGGTTGATTACTAGGTCTGGCTTTACTTCGTTGATAAGTGCTTCCACTTCTTTTGCGTTGTCAGCATCAACAGCGAAAACACCCTTAACGCGATCTGCACCTACTTCTTGCTGTAGCGCTTCACACTTAGATACCGTGCGGCTTGCTAAGTAAATTTCGTCGAAATGTTGCGGTAAACGTGCACATTTTTTCACAGTTACCGACGCAACACCGCCAGCACCAATAATTAAAACGCGAGACATAATAACTAATCCCTAATTTTGCTAATGAATTTTGGGCTGAATGCTAGCAGACCAATGGGATTTGGCAAGCAAAGACAGCCCATGACAGTACAAAAAATTTTAATCGTAACAACGAATGTAAAAGGTATTGCACACCTACTAGCGGCCTACCTTTCAAAGGCCTCATTATTGACCGTTTATGGTCTACGCCGAGATACGTCGTTCAATAGAAGTTTGAGCTGATACGAAAGCAGACACGTTTTTAAAATTACTAACGTGTCTGCAATTCTGCTCGGTTTAAAATATAAAGTCGCTCGAATTTCAGCGGGTAACCGTATCAATTGGTGGCGATATGACTACCTTATCATCAACTTTGTAATAAGGGTAAAGAATCAAACGCTCTTCATGATTTGGTGTAGCAGTGGCTATGGCAATGGCGTCGAGGGTTTTACTGTCTTGGGTATTAACCGCCGCAGCATAAACCAATACGCTGTAGCTGTTTGTGTCGGTGGTGGTATCGATAATTCGCCACTGAAGCTGCTCGATAAGCTGTGACTCTCGCTTTTGACCTTGTGTTTCGTCGTTGAAAATACAACCTACTCGGCCGTTTTCATAGATGGCAGCAAAGGGGTAAAACACATCGCATACGGGTAACATAAGCTCACATAAGCTTAGTGACTTCGACACGAGTACGTTTAATGGCGTTGGCAATGTAACTGGACGGTCGATCATAGCGCATCTCCTGTGAGTTAGCGTTGCTGGACACTTGCTAATACCTACGCTTACTACGTCACATTAGTTTAATATTCACCATTGCGATAGCTAAACATTACCATTTCATACTAAAAGATTAAGAGACTAACCTAGGGCCTGTTGACCTTTGTTGTACATTTGGCAGCGGTCTGTGTGCCATCTAGACAAGGCGAATGTTTGACGGTTTAGTGGTTCTAAATCGAGAACGTTCAACGCAGTATAGATGGCACAAAGGCGCTGCCCGAAGGGGTCGTTATGGAAGCCTTTTACTCTTTGTCACAGTCCTTTAACTTAGCCCGCTAGGCTTGCAGGACTGTTTCGCGATTAAAAGG
>NZ_JAFLMX010000135.1:0-2025 GCF_017849675.1 Alteromonas sp. AO-Serp | reverse complement strand
TCTTGCGTCATATTTGGGCATTATCCCAGATAGAAATGCATTGGCGGCAGAAATAATTAAATCGCTTTGGTCTTATTTACCTAAATTTACCCAGCAGGGCTTCGGGCCATTCACAGCATATTGGGAAGCGCTCGACTTATACGCCGATAAACGCATTGTTTTACAAATGGGTGAGAAGCGTTTTTCCGGAATTGATAGGGGAGTGGACGCCAGCGGCGCGCTTCTTGTTGAAACGCAAGACGGTATTACCCGTTTCCACGGCGGCGAAGTTAGCCTTAGAGGCAATTAACTTTTTATTTTTGTTTTGCTTTATAGCTGAGCTACGAAGATTTTGACCATTTTTATAATAAAAGTACTTCGTAGTTCATCTTTGTGATTTTTAAATAGCATTTTATCCGTTCGTTTTACGCATTGCTTTGCGATTGAAACCAAAAATATGAACAACATTGAAGAAAACCACGTCATATTAGTGGATATCGGTAACACCCGAATAAAATATTCACTGCTTTGTCATGCAGAAGAAGAGCCTAATGCGTGCGAAGATGCCAATTCTCTTTTCTCTTTTATTGATTCTCAGAAAAAAATTTCCCATTTATATATAGCTTCAGTAAGAAATCAGGAGCTGGTTGATGAAATATCCGCCATGTGTAACGAGCGAAATATTATTTTTGTAGAAAAGCACACCGAGAAAGAAGCCTTCGGCATAAAAAATAGTTACGCGAATGTTCAAAAAATGGGCGTTGATAGATGGCTCGCCATGGTCTGTGCTGCAGAAAAGTCAAAAAAAGCATTTTTTGTTATGGATGTAGGTACGGCAATAACGGTTGATTTTGTGGTGGATGGTCAACATTTAGGCGGTTGGATCATACCTGGATTTCAAGTAATGCGTAATGCATTGGTTGCTTCAACTAAAAAAGTATTCGCGAATGATGAAATTCCGACCACCTTTAGTGTGGGGACCGATACAGAAGATTGTGTGGCAACAGGGTGTCATGCTGCCCTTTATGGTGTTTATTTGAGCGCGGTTGATTACATATCAAGCAAACAAACCGAATTTGACATAATTTTAGGGGGTGGAGACAAAAAAGTGTTTGCATTCTTAAAATCTGCTGATAACATGCGCCTCGCTCATTTGGTGATGCAGGGTCTTGCCCGCTACGCTCGAAGTGAACTTATAAAGGGAACATCGACGTAAGTTTTTGATTAGTTGAAAAATTGGTCAAAAAAGAAAATTGAAAAATTTTCAAAAAGACACTTGCACAGAGTTAAACAATACTCTAGAATGCGCACCCACTTGATGTAGTGCCGACTTAGCTCAGTTGGTAGAGCAACTGACTTGTAATCAGTAGGTCGCCAGTTCGATTCCGGCAGTCGGCACCATCAATCTGGAGGGGTACCCAAGCGGTCAACGGGAGCAGACTGTAAATCTGCCGGCTCAGCCTTCGCAGGTTCGAATCCTGCCCCCTCCACCACTTTCTCTATGAGGTGGCCAGAGAATTAGGATTGCGGGCATCGTATAATGGCTATTACCTCAGCCTTCCAAGCTGATGATGCGGGTTCGATTCCCGCTGCCCGCTCCAAATCAGTGCTGATATAGCTCAGTTGGTAGAGCGCACCCTTGGTAAGGGTGAGGTCGGCAGTTCAAATCTGCCTATCAGCACCAGTTTATTTCTCCCCAGCTCATGTAAAATTTCTAAATTTTTTAATGTAACTTTGCTGGGATAATAGAAATGGCAAAAGAAAAGTTTGAACGTACGAAACCCCACGTAAACGTGGGTACAATCGGCCACGTTGACCACGGTAAAACTACCCTAACTGCAGCTATCACTACAGTTCTTTCTAAAACTTACGGCGGTAACGCACAGGCTTTCGATCAAATCGATAACGCGCCTGAAGAGAAAGCACGTGGTATCACCATTTCTACTTCACACGTAGAATATGACACTCCTACTCGTCACTACGCACACGTAGACTGCCCAGGACACGCTGATTACGTTAAAAACATGATGTCTCTAATACACATCT
>NZ_JAFLMX010000054.1:0-4620 GCF_017849675.1 Alteromonas sp. AO-Serp | reverse complement strand
CGCAGCACATTGATATTCATATATTTCACTTAAATCCTAGCATTAATTATTGGGGGGAAGCGAAAAGCAGTAGTGAACAGGCGAAGCTATTGCGCTTAGAAGGCCTTAAGAAATGGATGGAAGAAGATCAGTCAAACCCGCTGCTTGGCAACTTAGGTAAACAGGGCAGAGAGCTATTCAACTTAATTACTGAGCTAGATACCTTTGAGATTAGTGCGTTTGATTCACCGGATTTTGAAGAGGCTTCTAACAGTGGTGAGAACGTTCACCGTTATGGTCTACTCGAATATATTCACAACGATATATTGCAAGCCGCTCAACCGAAGCCACTTACTCATGATTTAAGAGAAAAAGACGATAGCGTTACTATCATGTGTACCCATTCCGCACTTCGCGAAGTGCAGGTATTACACGACCACTTGTTACACTGGTTATCTCAAGATAAAACGCGCACCCCATCTGATATTCTGGTGATGTGCCCGGCCATCGAAAACTACGCGCCATTTGTTGATGCTGTATTTCACAGAGTAGGTACTAAGGCTTTGGCTGGCAGTGGGCAGGTTAGGCTTCCTTGTACCATTGCAGATAGAAGCCCAATGGATGCAGAGCCGTTGATTGCGGCGTTTATGGCGCTGTTACAGCTGCCCGATAGCCGCTTTGGTGTGTCGGACATTATGGATTATCTGCAGCTAGATTCAGTGCAAAAGCGTTTCTCAGTGTCACAAGATGATATCGAGCAAATGGTGGTTTGGCTAAAACAAGCTCATATTCATTGGGGTCTTAATAGCGCCCATAAAACGGCCGTTTCAGAAGGTGTTGATCTAGACGACACTTACAGCTGGTGGTGGGGAATACGTCGATTACTTATGGGTATGCTTGCACCAGATAGTGAAGTCATAGTGAGTGACTTACTTACTATTCCCGACGTTGAAGGACAAAGTGCGCTTACGCTAGGCAAGCTTATTGACGTTGTGGCGCTGTTGGGTGAGTTTGCCCAAGTATTAACAGCCCCAAGGACTGCCGCGCAGTGGTCTAAAGCCTTAATATCGCTTAGAGATGCGTGTTTTATGCCGATAAAAGAGCAGCAGCAAAGTTGGGATCTTATCGCCAAAGTTGCTGCCGATCTTGCTGCACGATGCGAAGAGGCAGGTTATGAACACGAACTCACCCTTCGTCAGGTTCGCGACCTGCTACTCAATCGATTCTCGTCGCCAGATGCCGGTAACCACTTTATGACCGGTCAGGTTACGGTGTGTTCTATGCTGCCAATGCGTAGCATTCCATTTAAAAAAGTGTGCATTTTGGGGCTGAACGACAGTGAATTCCCCAGAAAATCAAGCCCGCTGGGTCTCGATTTAATGGCAGGTGCTGGCCGCCAAATTGGTGACCGCTCACGACGTTTGGAGGACAGATATTTATTCCTCGAAGCCATTATTTCCACCAGAGAGAGCTTATATTTAAGCTACCAAGGAAACGATGTTACTAATAATAGTGAGCGACAACCCAGTCTGGTATTGGCTGAGTTCATGGATATGTTAGCAAACAGCTACGCACTGGATTTATCTAAGTACAGCGTTAACGCGCCGCTACACCCGTTCAGTGAAGAAGGCTTTACGGGAACCTTGCCGAGCTACGAAACAGGGTGGTTACGGTTAGCTGACGCGTTACAAAAAACGAAATTAAATACCGACGAAGCAGACAATGACTCTACCAATGACGCGGATACGTCAACGCTAGCGCCATCAGCTGATACGCTTTCAACGCAATCGCTTCGTTTATCAGGTATTCAAATTGCGAGAGCTTTCAAAGATCCGCTGGAGTATTTTTCCGTACAACGCCTTGGTGTGAATCTGTCTCAATCGTTTACGCTACTTGAAAATAGCGAGCCGTTTGAAACCAATGCGCTGCTGCGCTACCAGGTGCTCGACGCTATCTTTTCGTCTGCAGAGCGCGTTGCGCCAGAGAAAGATGATGTCACCTCTCTTTCCTATAGTGAAAAAGTGATCACGTTTGCGTCGCTTAGAGGGGATATTCCCAATAACCCCGTTGCCAGAGATGAAGTTGACATGTGGAAAGAAGGGGCGTTGGCACTGAGTCAGGCCATGGGCCCTCATGACGCGGAGCCTAAAAAAGCGCACTTTCAAGGCAAATACATCACCTTTACTTCATCGGCTTTATTAGGCAGTGACGCGCTAGTCGAGCTTTGTGCAGGCAAGATTGACGCACATCGCGCTTTGGGTTTCTTCATCTCACAATTAGTTTTTTCAAGCAGCGATGAAGAAACCAGCTACAGCAACTATCCGCTGGATATCTATTCGTGTGCCTGGGAAAAGGGCGAAACCATTTTGAAAAAGCAGCGCTTCCCCGCTTACGACCGGGAAACTGCTGTGCGTTTACTTTTTTTTATTGAACAGCTTTATATGGCAGTTTACACGGCGCCGACACCTATTCATTTAAGTTTGTTCGGTACGTTTATGCCCGGAACCAGAAATTCAGACACTAAGCCTGTAGTGGAAAGCATAAAGCCTGAGATGATTACCGACATTCTGCATGCGTTACTAGAGAGTGCGGACGGGACTAGTGAAACCGACAAAGCGATACTTGGACAAGTTCAACATGCAATTGACGAGATGTGCCCGTTCACTGATAAAGACAACGCTGTAGCTAGCGAAACGACAAATGAAAAACATGAAAAAGCGAAACAGGCGGTGGATCAAGCCGCTGCACTTTTTAACACGATAGAGTTACAGCGAGCATTAATCGACTGGCAGCAAAGTAGCGGGCAGTTCAGCGCCGATATGGCAAGCAACCCTTACTTACATTGGCTGTTTCCTCAGGGCGTGAGTTGGAATGATATACCGCATTTAAGTGCTTTTGTGCTGCTCGCCATGGTCAACAATGCGTCTCAGGAGGAGAAGCTATGAGTTACAACCCTACATCCTCTGATAACCCTATAGACGAACAATCTCAGCCGCAAACCGACGACCACAGCGGCACTGAAGCGCAATTACTCGATGTAGTCGCTATGCCGTTAAAAGGGCGCCACCTTATTGAGGCCAGCGCTGGTACAGGTAAAACCTTTAATATTACGCGCTTGTATCTGCGTCTATTGCTTGAAAAAAAGCTCACCGTCAAAGAAATATTGGTGATGACTTTCACCAAAGCCGCGACCGAAGAAATAAAGGGGCGTATTGCGGCAACACTAAGAGAAGCCCTCCTTATTTGGCAGCAAGCCAAAGATAACGGCAATGAAATAGACAGTGGCTGTGACCCGGTTTATCAGTATTTATTTAATAGCTGTGATATTGACGAGAGTTTGGCACTTTTAAAAGCGGCGCAGCTGGAGCTTGATGAAGCCTCGGTGTTTACTATTCACGGCTTTTGTCAGCATGTTATTACCCAGTTAGCGTTTAACAGTGGCTTTGCCATGTCGCTTAATTTGGGCAATGACACCAGCGACTTATACCTTGAAGCTGCCGAAGACTTCATTCGAAAAATTAGCAAAAGTGAGGACGAGTTTAGGCTACTGGCAGAGTCTGGCTGGCATACACCTGAAAAACTGCTGCGAGAGTTTAACGCCAGCATTAAAAGTACTCTGACCCCAATATTGCTTAGTGAAGAGGATATTGAGGCAGCGTGTAAAAAGCAGTTAGATGAAGCGCCGCACACGTCTTTAGCCTACGTGAAGTCTCTACTTCAAAGCGTAGAGGATAATGAAGGGCTATTGGTAGAACAGCTCATCAAAACACCGGCCCATAAAAAAGAGCGGCCGCAGGAATTGGCTGCACTTAAAGCTTGGTTGCGCTCTTGCGTAGATGAACAAAGTTATTACCTTCCGCCGCCCGAAGCGGAAGCCTTTGTTAAAGGTACCCGATATGCGCGAAACTCATCAGGCGTAAAAGAGATTTTAACGCCTATAAAAGACTTTGCAGGGGCGCTTAAAAAAGCGTTTGGCGAGAAAGATAAGGCACTTAGTAAGGTGCCTGTATTCAAGCTGGTGGTTGAAGCCATTGCGTTCATCAAGTCCCGCGTTGAAAAGCAGAAAAAACAGCTTGGCGTTATCGACTTCGACGATCTTATTCGCATGCTCGCCGACGAGGTGGTGAAGCCAAATAATACTCTTGTGCCTGAACTTCGCAAAAAATTTCCCGTAGCACTTATTGACGAATTTCAAGATACCGATGCAAAGCAGTACGCGATTTTAGACGCAGTTTATCCCAATCTTGAGAATGCTAACGAAAGTGCGTTATTAATGATAGGTGACCCCAAGCAGGCGATTTATCGCTTTCGCGGTGGCGATATTTTTACCTATTTAAAGGCGGGCAGGCAGGCTGATTACCGCTGGGTAATGAATACCAACTGGCGCTCGGTAGAGGGCATGGTTAAAGCCTATAATCGATTATTCTACGGTGCGCCTGTAGCATCAAATAAACCCGCCGATGTGTTTGGCTTTAACATCAAATACAACCCTGTGGAATTTACGCCTAAAGCAGCCGCGGCAAAAACGCCACTTATCGACCCTGCCGAACAAGACAATGTAATGAAAAGTGCTGTAATGAAGAGCGGTGTAATGAAAAGTGCTGTAACGAAACGCAGCGCAATGAACTACGTTAGCATGTG
>NZ_JAFLMX010000307.1:0-2271 GCF_017849675.1 Alteromonas sp. AO-Serp | reverse complement strand
GCTCTTCTGCACGCGCCGCGTAGTAGCGCCAGAACTCAACGGCTTCCCGCAATTCATCAATACTGTCGTGCGCTACTATACCGGCTTCACGCATACAGATAGCGATAAGCTCAGCCATGTGGCGCTCAAGCGCATCTGCTGTTCGATTAAGTATTTCAGCGCGCTCGCTTACATCGCGTTTAGACCATGCTTCAAACCCAGCTTCGGCTTCATCTAATGCTTTGCGCATATCATCAGGCGTAGCGTAATGGTGATAACCTACCACGTCGTTGTGGTTAGTTGGGCTAAGTACCGCTGTCGCACCTTCTGGCACTTCACCGGTCACTTTGTAGTAATCCTGCCAGCGTTCAAGTTCGTGTTTAAGCGCCGTTACCGCATTGGTGTCGGTAAGGTCTAGACCACGCGAGTTATCGCGCTCTGGCGCATACAGCCCACGTGGGGTTTTGATTAACTTGTTATAGCGTACTTTCAGGCGTTGTGTTTTCTCTACCGGATCTTCAAGCAAAGACTCAACCGGTTTTTCATCGTCAACGATAGCGTTTACAAACGACGAGTTCGCGCCGTTTTCAAGAAGACGACGTACAAGGTAGGCCAATAAGTCTTCGTGTTCACCTACCGGTGCATAAACACGGCACTGAATTTTATCCTGTGTTACCACCTGATCGTAAAGGGTATCGCCCATACCGTGCAGACACTGGAACTCAAAACCTTCTTTGTCGTCACCAGCAAGCTCAACAATAACAGACGCAGTGTAGGCATTGTGAGTCGCAAACTGCGGGTAAATGGTGTCGCGATACTCAAGTAGACGGTTCGCACAGGCATGGTATGACACATCTGTTGACGACTTACGGGTAAATACAGGGAACTCTTCAAGGCCCGCTTGTTGAGTAAGCTTAATCTCAGTATCCCAATAGGCACCTTTAACCAAACGCACCATTAGCGGACGACCTACCTCTAGGGTAAGTTCACGTAAGTGCTCTATAACGTGGATTGCGCGTTTTTGGTAGGCCTGTACGGCCAAGCCAAAGCCTGTCCAACCGTTCAAGTCTTCATTGCGAAATACAGCTTCAATAATGTCTAGAGAAAGCTCTAGACGGTCAGCTTCTTCCGCATCTACGGTTAAACCGATATCGTATTCTTTCGCCATCATACACAGCGCTTTCAAGCGCGGCGGAATGTCTGCCATGGCGCGTTCGCGGTGAGAAAATTCAAAGCGTGGGTGAATAGCAGAAAGCTTTACCGAGATCCCCGGTGAACGCTTAGGACCGCGTCCGTTAGCCGCTTTACCGATTACTTTTATTGCTTTTACGTATGCATCGTAGTAACGCTCAGCGTCGCGCATAGTACGTGCGCCTTCGCCTAGCATGTCGTAAGAATATACGTACCCTTTGGTTTCTTTCTCTTTGGCGCGATCTACCGCATCTTCAATGGTTTCGCCCATAACGAACTGACGACCCATAACGCGCATCGCAATGTTCATAGCGCGGCGAATAACAGGTTCACCTAAGCGGCCAAGGGTTTGTTTTAACAAGCCGAACTGTTCTTTCTTGCGCTTGTCGGCATAGTTCACCATGTTGCCCGTAAATAACAAGCCCCACGCCGATGCGTTAACAAATAACGACTCTGAATTCCCCAAGTGAGGTGTCCACTGTCCCTGAGACAGTTTGTCACGAATAAGCTCATCTTGAGTGGCTTTGTCTGGAACACGCAGCAAGGCTTCAGCCAAGCACATCAATACCACACCTTCTGCTGTAGATAGCGAGTATTCATTTAATAATGCGTCAACACCACCGTGCCCTTCTTGCTCTCGGCGAATTTGAAGCACCATCTTTCGTGCGCGTTCCCATGCACGGCTTCGTGCACGTGGGTTTACCTCGGCAATGGGAAGGATTTGATCCACAGCCACCGACTCACTAATGCGATAGTAGTCTCTTATACGCTGGCGTAGGGGTGAAGTTGTATGAAGTGTGTCGTTAATGAGCATTGCAACCCTTTCATAGAAATAGCTGTAACAAAAAGCGTTCCCGCCGTGTAAGACTGCTCACGGTTACATGGAAGCGGCTAAAAAACAAGCAAAGTCGAAACCCTGCGTTGACCTGTCGTTCTTCTTTTAACTTTATACTTTTGGATGAAGATCACGACAGTGCCAAATTTGCGCGGATGGTAGCACACAAAATCGCCCTGCCAAGCCCCTACCAGCAAAGTTTTTTTGATTCTCTGTCAAGCTACGTATTCAGTGCGTTAGATGACATTTTTTAGCCTGTTGATACC
>NZ_JAFLMX010000164.1:0-23197 GCF_017849675.1 Alteromonas sp. AO-Serp | reverse complement strand
CTTCTAAACTCCCGTCTTTACTGGCCTATAAAGGTAGTAGAGACTTACTTCAGGAGGCTTGCTGTTTTGCTTTTCCCCCGAAGCGGATGCGCATTTTAGGGAAATGAGCGCTCACGTCAACACTTATTTTAAAAAAAGTGTCATATTCGTTTTGAACGCTCAAAATACCAACTATTTCCAGTATTTCAGCTTATTCCTTAACCTGAACTTGCGCCACAGGTTAAGCGGCTTAGCTTTTATCTTACCTTTATAGTTACTATTAAAGTCATCGACTGCATCTAAAATACGTTCGCAATTATGTCCATCTCTATAGGCTTCATGATAATGGGCAAAGTCATTAACCTCTTTCATTAATGATGCTGGTCGCGTTAATGCAGTTTCAATGGCGTTTTCTACTTCGCTTACTTCTGTGACATTAAGTAAATGTTGTCCGGGGTTTGTATTGCGATAAGTGACAACAGGTTTGTTCATCATCATAAACTCTAAAATTATAGAGCTGCTGTCACACAACATGACATCTGATTGCTGAAAGTCTTCAAGACGCACATTATCGACAAACGTAACGTTACTATATTCATCTGCCAGCGCACGATATCTATCTAATAGTGCTTGATCGTTGAGTTTGGGATGGAATGTTAAACGCCAATTCCATTTCTTTTCTTTCACTAACCTACTAATTGTATCGACAAGTACAGGAGCGGAGGTAATGCCTTTAGAAAAAGTGGTGGCGTAGAGAATAGTGGGAACATCGTTTTCCTTCTTATATGAAGAAAAATAGTCATCCACTTTAGCCCAACCTGTTTGATACACTTTAAAAAACTGATGCTTTGCTTCAAGCTGCTTAAAATACTCTGTGCTACTTGGCCCCTGAGTACAGTACATATCAAACCACCCGCGAATAGAGAAGTGATCATCTGTAGCGCTAGTCTTCTCCCCCCGCTTGCCAATCGGATAACCGTGAAAGACTGATACCTTTATACCTGGCAAAAAGTGATAGATGATATTTCCACACGCAAATATGGCTAAGGGGTTGTATTCAATAACATCATTAATAGTATGAAGGCGAATTTCATCAGGCTTCAATAGATCGGGACATTCTCCTTCCAAAAACCACGCTACTTCGTCACCTCTAGCCCTAATGGCCTCTTGTAGTGGTCTATAAATAGGATACGCATAGGAAAGGGCAGTGAAAAATACATAGCGCTTGGGCATTACAACGTCTCGATAAATTCTATTAGCAAACTACATTATCATTTTTCTCTTTGTGATTTACTACCCTCCTCTTCGCGTGTTGCAACGTAGGATAGTGATCTGATGCTTAAAGCATTACAGGTAGGCTCTGTAACCACCCTACTAGTACCAACTCATCGGCATTGCTGTTAGAGTTTGCGTAATTCACTTTCTGCGCAATTTATATGAGTGTGTAATGCATAAATCGATTGATAGTTTTAAAGGTGTTTCTCCTACATTAGGAAAGAATGTCTATGTTGATGGCTCGGCAAGAATCGTCGGTGATGTAGTTTTAGAAGATGATGCGAGTATTTGGCCGCTGGTTGCAGCTCGTGGCGACGTGAACAAAATTCGTATTGGTGCCCGTTCTAATATTCAAGATGGCAGTGTTTTACACGTTACCCGTAAATCTGAGAAAACCCCCAATGGCTTCCCACTTATTATTGGTGAGGACGTTACCGTTGGGCATAAGTGTATGCTGCACGGCTGCCAGTTGGGTAATCGAATTCTCGTTGGCATGGGCGCTATTGTAATGGATGGTGTTGTTGTTGAAGACGATGTGTTTATTGGTGCAGGTACATTAGTACCGCCGAACAAAAGGTTAGAAAGCGGATTTCTTTACGTGGGAAACCCCATGCAAAAGAAAAGGCCGCTCAACGACGCCGAAATGGCATTCCTGAAACAATCTGCCGTTAACTATGTTGTATTGAAAGATGAGTACCTTGAAGAAGCGAACTAGTTTCGCTTCTCACCTTGCTCAACGATAGCCCTGACACGTTTTACAATATCTGAAGTATCGGGGCGCTTATGTGTCCATATGTAGAAAGCTTCAGCCGCTTGCTCAACCAGCATCCCTAATCCATCTATTTGCGTTTTGACACCAAGTTCGGCCGCATCTCTCATAAAGCGCGTGGGTGAGTTTTTATAAACCATGTCGTACACCACTTCACAGTTTTGTAAAACACCATCATTTAAACGGCACGGCAATTCATTGCTTAAACTGGCGGCTGTTGAATTGATAATAATATGAGGCGCAACATCTGCGATATCTTCAAGCGCAGCCACCTGCACTTTAGCGTTTGAAGCGGCACTTGCCACTTCCTCAGCTTTCGCTTTGGTTCTATTGGTGATGGTTAAAGAGGTGGCCCCTGCTTTTAATAACGGGGAAATTACGCCACGGGCTGCGCCGCCGGCACCAATAAGCAACACGCGCTTACCCTTAATTTCCACACCGCTGTTAAGCAGATCGTTTACCAGCCCTACACCATCAGTGTTGTATCCCCATATTTCTCCGCTGTCACCATTCATTAGCGTATTAACAGCTTGTGCATCTTTGGCTGCTTGGTCGTCTACCTTTGCCAAGTTGAATGCATCAAGCTTAAAAGGCATGGTGACGTTACAACCTACCGCGCCTTCCTGAGCTAAAAACGCGTTGGCGGCATCTACAAAACCGTCTACTGGCGCAAGTATCTTTTCATAAGAAATATTTTCTCCCACTTGTTCAGCAAACATTTGATGGATAGTTGGTGATAAACTCTGTGCAATAGGATTTCCGAATACAGCGAATTTTTTCATGGGAATACGAGACTTATTTAATATAAAGAAGAAAAGCGATAATCGTGCTTCGCAGAGTACACCATATGAACGTATAGGTGGAGAGGAGAAAGTACGGGAATTAGCAAATACGTTTTACGACATAATGGAAACCGATCCACTCGCCAATGAACTGCTAGCTATTCACCCCCAGCCATTAGACAGAATTCGCCACGTGTTCTTTCTCTATTTAAGTTTATGGCTTGGTGGTCCTGATGATTACCAGCAGCAGTATGGCCACCCGCGTCTGCGTGCACGCCACCTACCTTATACCGTAACACCAGAGTTAAAAGCGCAGTGGATGTATTGCATGCGAAAAGCCATGTTTAAAACGGTTGAAGATATCGCCTTAGCTCAACAGTTGATAGACGCACTTGATCAGCTCGCCAATCACATGGTGAATACGAAATAAAAAAGCGCGTTGAAAGGGTTAACCTTTTAACGCGCAACTCCCCTGTTACTGTCTACGCTCTTTATGGCGCATAAAGTAGTGCAATTGTGAAAGCCTAATAGTTAATAAGGCGTGGAACTAATAATTAGAATGTGTAACCCACCGATAAGGTATACACCCAAGGATCTATTTCAATATCACTTACCTTTCCAGCAGCATCACCCACTTTGAAGGTTGCTTCGGTATCTATATCAATGAATCGAACCGATGCATTAACATGCCATTTGGTATCAATTTGGTAATCCATTCCCACCTGTGCTGACAAGCCAAATGAATTATCAAGCGAAAGGTCGCTTAAGCCAGCTGTTTCATTCGCACCTGTAAACTCTTCATCAAATATAAAGGTATAGTTGATACCTGCACCAATGTACGGCTGAAACGCAGAGCTGGCATCATTAAAATAGTAGTTTGCGGTAAGCGTAGGTGGAAGGTGCGTGACTTCTCCAAGCTGGTTACCCGTCCCTAACGGGTCAGCAACAGAAAAATTCACATCGTGCTTAAAGGGCGTTGCGGCAAGCAGCTCAATATTAATATTGTCAGTAATAAAGTACGCTACGTTTAGACCTAGCTGAGTATCGTTATCGATATTAAGGGCAACGCCAAGATCAGTTCCACCCGCGACGATGTTAGAGGTAGATTCGTCAGGAGCAACGGTAGTAAGACCGCCACGAACAATCCAGTCGCCCTGCTGGTGAGCGCTAGCTAAAGGTGAGAGTGCAGCAAGAGTAAGGCAAAGTGCAGATGCAGATAAAAAGTGTTTGCGCATGATATGTCTCATTTGTGGTTAACTAAGATAGGGCTACTTTACGCCTGTAGTTATGAGAAACATTGATCCAGCGCAAGCTTGATAACTCACTGAAACACTGAAGATATTCGACCTTGATATAGATCAAAAAAAACGCCGCATTAACGTTAATGCGGCGTTTTTTAGTCATTAAAGGTGAAAGCTGCTATCGGCGGTCCGCTTAAGGATTTAAGCGCAGCCTTATTTAATAATTAATCACCAATCAGTAGGTTTTAACCAGTCTGTCAGCTTGGCTTCGGCGCTACCCGGTGCAGGTGTATAACAATACTCCCAGCGCGCTAGCGGCGGCATCGACATTAAGATAGATTCGGTGCGCCCGCCGGTTTGCAGTCCAAATAAAGTGCCTCGGTCGAATACAAGGTTAAACTCAACGTAGCGGCCCCGGCGATAAAGTTGGAAATCACGCTCTCTTTCGCCGAAATCGGTTTGCTTACGGCGCTCAACAATAGGAACGTAAGCATCGATGAAGCCATTACCAACAGCCTGCATAAATGCAAATGACTGTTCAAAGCCCCATTCATTCAGGTCGTCGAAGAATAAACCGCCCACTCCGCGGGTTTCATTGCGATGCTTTAAGTAAAAGTAGTCGTCGCACCACTTTTTATACTTAGGGTAGACGTCATTGCCAAACGGCTTACATAATTTTTTAGCGGTATCATGCCAGTGTACAACGTCATCTTTAAACGGATAGAATGGCGTTAAGTCGAAGCCACCGCCAAACCACCAGATAGGTGCTTCGCCCTCTTTTTCTGCAATGAAAAAGCGAACATTAGCGTGTGACGTGGGGATATACGGGTTATGTGGATGAATAACGAGTGATACACCCATAGCCTGAAAGTTTCTTCCTGCTAATTCAGGCCGATTAGCCGTTGCTGAAGCCGGCATTTGACTGCCAAACACATGAGAAAAGTTAACGCCGCCTTGTTCAATCACCGCACCATTTTTTAGTACTCGAGAACGGCCACCGCCACCTTCTTCTCGCTGCCAGCTGTCTTCAACAAACTGGCCCTTACCATCGGCAAGTTCAAGGGTTTGGCAAATGGTGTCTTGCAGCCCTAGTAAATAGCTTTTTACTTGTTCTATTACTTCAGGGGCATTTTTACCGTCCAGTAATTCTGCTGATGTCATGCTCTTATTACCTCTGCTGTGTCACCATCGCGAATGGTACTGGGTTTAGTTGCACCGCCTACTTCCCCTTCTACATAGAAAACGGAATCAGCGAATACGGCTTTTGCTTCTTCAGTGGTGGTGGCTGGCGGTTGGCCGGTCAGGTTAGCGCTTGTAGAAACTAACGGTTTACCTAACTTATTGCACAATTCCACTACTACAGGGTGATTAGTTACGCGCACCGCTATTTTACTATGCTTGCCGGTTAACCAAACTGGCGCAGATGACGACTTAGGCAATAGCCAAGTATTAGGGCCTGGCCAGCTCGAAAAAATATCGGTGCGTCTGTCAGGGCGAATGGCGTTATCGTTAACATAAGGCAGTAGCTGACTGTAGTTTGCAGCAATCAAGATCACGCCCTTTTCTACCGGTCGCTGTTTTATCTCTAACAGCGCATTTACAGCGGCTTCATTGTCGGGGTCACATCCGATGCCCATTACCGCTTCGGTTGGATAAACGATTAAACTGCCAGCTTGGAATGCGGCAACAACAGGGTCTACTTCAGGTGAGTTAGCCTCAACGGGGGTAAACGTGTTTACGTTCCCATTTTGGATATCAGACATGGTTTTAATCTCTACGTATAGTTCTTCGTTTAGTTGTTCGTATAATTACTTTTTAAAGCCACAACTAGGCTGAGGACACTGTAACTGCCCCTTTTTATCTATCAATACTCCCCAACCGCAATCTGGGCAGCTTTCATTAACCGGCGTGAAATTTAGCACATATCGACATTGTGGATAATGGTTGCACGCAAAAAACTGTTTGCCGTATTTGTTAGTACGCGAGATTAGATGCCCTTTCTTACACTTTGGACAATCCACCAAAGTATCTTCTTTTTCTTTAATGGGCTCTATGTGATGGCATGAAGGAAAATTGGTACAGCCGATAAACATGCCAAACCGCCCTTTCTTTATGGCTAAGTCGGATGCGCATTCAGGGCAGGCTACACCGTCTAAGGTTTTCAGTATGGTGGTTTGTTTATCGTGAAGTGGCTTACTAAAGCTACATTCCGGATAGCCCGTACACCCGATGAAAGGGCCGGATTTACTGTTCTTTATATGAAGAGGTTTACCGCACTCGGGGCAATCTCCGAAATTATCATCGAGAGCATGCTCGTGCGCTGAAAAGAGTGAATGGTCTATTTTAGACATGTATTGGACGTTAAGGCCTTAAACGCGCTGTAATTTCACAGCGCATTTTTAAGTAAAGATTCAAATACCAGTGACTACAACTGCATTAATGCAGAACACCATCTGGCTCTTCGAACAAAAGATCTTCCATTTGTGCGTAGGCTTTCTCTTTGCCAGGTACGTTGAATAGTACCATTAGCACAACCCACTTCAGGTCTTCCAAGCAAAATTCATTGGAATCAATTTCCATAACGCGATCTATAACCATTTCGCGTGTGGAGGCATCCAACACATTAACCTGTTCTAAGAACATAAGAAAACCGCGACATTCCACATCTAAACGCATTTGTTCTTCATGCGTGTAAATACGGCTTAAGCTAGTGCTAATACCTTTGCAAAAGTACGGTTTGATGTCCGTCTCTTGCAGTGCCGCTAACTTTTCTAACCATGCGAGGGCTTTATAAATCTCATCGTGATGAAATCCTGCGCGCACAAGCTCTTCCGTTAACTCGTCTTGGTCAACACGAATTTCCGTTTCACTGTGAATGAAGTTTTCAAACAGATACATGAGGATATCGAACATATTATTTTCCCCTCAATTTAACGTAACCACCAGGGACAGCGGCCACTAAACCACGCAACTCATATTCTAATAATGATGCCATTGCTTGCGATACAGATATGGCATTGCGCTGGGCTATGACATCAATAGCGGTGATGTCATAATCCACACTAGCTAATAATTTATCGGTTGCCAAGCTATTCGCTGTACTTTTTTCGTTTTGCTCGTCAACATTCAAGCCTAGTTGTTCAGGCTGAACGCCAACTTCATCGAGAATATCGCTTATATTTGTTACTAATTTGGCGCCCTGTTGGATTAACCAGTGGCAACCTTCAGCGTAAGCGTTAGCGATATTGCCTGGCACAGCGAATACTTCTCGCCCCATATCTGCGGCCAAATTCGCAGTTATCAAGGTGCCACTCTTAATTTTTGCCTCTACCACTAAGGTTCCAAGGGATAACGCTGCGATAATTCGATTTCGCCTTGGAAAATGCCAAGGCTTAGGTCCCTGCCCCGGAAAAAACTCTGTAACGGTGACACCTCCGTCATTGTTGATAGCTTCATAGAGCTTACTATTTTTAGCCGGATATACCTTTTCAGGTCCCGTACCCATTACCGCAATGGTTCCGGTGCTACCAGACAGGGCGCCTTGGTGTGCGGCGCTATCAATGCCCATGGCAAGGCCGCTCGTCACTACAACTCCGCTACTAGATAACCCATAAGCAATGTCGGTTGCGGTACGCTTACCCTGAAGGCTGGCCCTTCTGCTTCCCACTATAGCAATCTGTGGTTTTTGAAATAGCGCTTTGTTTCCCGTGGCAAATAGCGCGAGGGGCGGACTATCCAATTGCTTAAGTAATTCTGGATAGTGAGGCGATGACAACGGCACGATGTGTCTATTTTCGCTCGCTTGCAGCCAGTTTATTGCTGCATCAATAAGAGGCGGTGAAATGTTGTTGGTGAGTTGTTTAACCTCGTTAGGCAGCGAAGACGTGTTGCTGCCTAAATCGACAGTAGAAAGTTGATATTTTTCGAGAGCCTGTAGCCATAGTTTAGGTGAAACACGCTGAGCGGAAGCCAGCGCTATCCATGCTAATGTTTCGCTGTCTAACTGAGAAGATTGTGGTGCCATTATCGCTCCTAATGCGAGCGACAATGAACCATGCAACGCTTAGGGCTTTGCGACAATAAAGCCGCGCTTTATCCCTTTGTTCGCTCGCGTTATTAATCCGTAACTTGCCGCATCAAATGTTTTAAACACAACAACTTCACCTACTTTAAGCGCGGGTTGCGATACTGTATCGATAAACCACTCACCACCAGTGTTAGCGCCGGGTTCATCTACATAGCGTGGACTTTCTTCGTCAATAATGGCTGGACCTTGTGAGTAAAGCCCCAGGACCGTACCTGGCGCTACTTCCATACTGCCTAAATCAAGAATGACAACGTCGTATTTGCCAAGTAAATCGTGATCATGCAAATCTCCAACTATTGCGCCTCGCTGCGAAGTAGCCGGAACAAGTTCAAAGCCTTCAGGATGTTCAAATCCACCCGCCATTAACTTATCACCGCGCTTAGCTTCTTGGTTCGCATCGTCGATGAAAAGCAACATCGTGTTGCTACCTTCATCTTTTTCCACTAGTGAAGCTGTTGAAACATGGGTAACTTGAATACCAAGGATTTCCCCATCAAGATTTCTAATCGTAGCGTGCTTTCTTACTACTCTGTACTGATCGTCGGTACTGAATTGTTGCTGGCTTAACACAAAATCATCAGACGCAAACCTTACGTTTCCATCCTGATTACCCAGCAATTTAGGTAGCGAAGCATAGCTTTCCTCGTCTAGCAGCATATGTTGCCTAATGAATGGAGAGATAGTTGTCCACGACAACACATCAACAGGCTTCGGTTTTACTCGCTTATCGGTAGCCGGAGAAAGCTTATAGGAAGGCTTGTCGCGCTTTACACTTAATACAGGCTGCCCATCAACATACCCAACGACGATAACATCGCCCGGGTAAATAAGGTGTGGATTGTCGATTTGGGTGTTGGTTCGCCATAATTCAGGCCAGAGCCAAGGCTCATTGAGAAAAACGTTAGCGATTGCCCATAGCGTGTCCCCACGCTTTACTGTGTAGGTTTCTGGCGCGCTCTCTTTTAGCTGCAGCGCAAAGGTAGGCAAAGAAAGCAGTACACCTAAGATAAACAATGCTGCACGACGCGCGTAAATCAATCGCTTTTTCAAATTAACCACCTGCAAATTATTCACTGTCACTCATTGTTGATTTTTCAGACAATAGCACTATATCGGCATAACTAGGTATTCTAATAGGGTTTCGGTAAAAAACTGCACGAAACAGCCCGATATACGTTAGAATAGTAACTTAATAAGCACTGTAAAGTGTGCTGGCAATTAGATCGTATATGAATTTATACAGCGAAAAGGTGAAGTAAGCGAGAAATGGCAATTTTAGACGTATTAAGTTTTCCTGATGAACGTCTTCGCACGGTAGCTAAGCCGGTTGAAGAGGTTAACGACGAAATTAAACAATTGGTATCGGACATGTTCGAAACCATGAAAGACGAGAACGGTATTGGCCTTGCTGCAACGCAAGTTAACCGCCACGTTCAAGTTGTTGTAATGGACGTATCGGAAGATCAAAACGAGCCACGCGTATTTATTAACCCTGAAATCATTCGTAAAGATGGCTCCACGATTAGCGAAGAAGGCTGTTTATCAGTGCCGGGTAATTACGCGAAAGTTGAGCGCGCCGAATCAATTACCGTAAAAGCGCTAGATCAGAATGGCGAAAGCTTTGAGTTGGATGCAGAAGGTTTGTTAGCGATTTGTATTCAGCACGAGCTGGATCATCTAAAAGGCAAATTGTTTATTGATTACCTTTCACCGCTTAAGCGCCAACGTATTCGTAAAAAGCTTGAGAAAGAAGCGCGTCTTGCTGCAAAAGCCTAAGGAATAACGTGACAACTCCATTGAAAGTGATTTTTGCCGGTACTCCGGATTTTGCGGCTAAACATCTATCAGCGTTACTCGAGAGCGAGCACGAAGTCATTGCTGTTTACACTCAGCCTGATAGACCCGCAGGGCGAGGTAAAAAGCTTACCGCCAGTCCGGTTAAAGTATTAGCAGAAGAAAACGCCATTCCAGTTTACCAGCCTCAGTCGCTTAAAGCTCAAGACGCTCAGGAAGAATTAGCCTCGCTCAATGCCGATTTAATGGTAGTTGTCGCTTACGGACTGATACTGCCTACCGCGGTGTTAAATGCACCTAAGCTAGGGTGCATTAACGTGCACGGCTCTATTCTGCCTAAGTGGCGAGGCGCGGCACCAATACAGCGTTCAATCTGGGCGGGTGACGCTGAGACCGGCGTAACCATAATGCAAATGGACGAAGGTTTAGATACGGGTGACATGCTTCACATAGCAACATTACCTATTACCTCTGAAGATACCAGCGCCACCTTATATGAAAAGCTAGCAGAGCTAGGACCACAAGCGTTGGTTGAGGTCGTTAATGAATTTGATCGTTACACGCCCACCAAACAAGACGACTCTCAAGCGACCTACGCGAAAAAGCTATCAAAAGAAGAAGCCCTTATCAATTGGGCAGATGATGCTGAGCAAATAGAGCGAAATATCCGCGCCTTCAATCCTTGGCCTGTAGCGTGGATGCAGGTCGAAGATCAGAATGTAAAGGTATGGTCTGCTAACGTTGTTCCGTTAAATAAAAATGTAACGCCAGGTACGGTAATCGGTGCCAATAAAGAAGGCATTACTATCGCTACAGGGCGCGATGCGCTTTGCATAACATCACTTCAAATTCCAGGTAAAAAGGCGCTTCCAGCGTCAGACGTTATCAATGCTCGCCAAACGTGGTTTGAAGTGGGCCGTTGTCTGACACAAGCGGACTAAACGTGAAACCATTACCCCTTCCCAAACAAAAGAACCTGCGCGCAGATTGCGCGTGGGTCATCTACCAAATTTTAGAACAAGGCAAGTCATCTCGTGAGTGCTTAGAGCGCGTTCAGCGCAGACACAACGCCAAAGATAACGCATGGATTCAAGAGATGTCACTAGGGGTAATGCGTCGCCTTCCCCTTTTACAGCACTGGCTGCGCTCTTTGTTGGATAGGCCTCTAAAAGGCAACAAAAAAGTCATAGAACATCTTATTCTTCTTGGTTTGTACCAGCTTAATTTTTCCCGTGTTAGCAACCACGCCGCCGTTGGCGAAACCGTCGCCGCAGCATCTTATTTAAATGCCGCAGGGTTAAAAGGGTTAGTTAATGCGGTACTGCGTAATTTTCAGCGAGAAAACCTTGCAGGCAAACCTGTAGACGACGCCATCATAAACAGCGGCTTACCAAAGTGGTTGTTTAAGGCAATAGAGAACGCCTATGGTGACGACGCCGAGCAGGTTCGTAACGAAACGAATGCCATGGCCCCCATTTGGCTTCGCGTAAATAAGTTGCAAACATCGTTGGTAGCATTTACTCAGGCGTTAGATAAAGCAGGGGTTGAATATACCCTTAGCGCAAACCATGCTGATGCCGTAATTCTGACTAAGCGAGAAGACATTACTGCCCTGCCTGGTTTTGAAAAAGGTCACTTTGCGGTACAAGATGGGGCAGCGCAATTAGCTGCGCATTACCTAAAGCCTCAAGCGAACGAACGCATTCTAGACTGTTGCGCCGCACCAGGCGGAAAAACAGGGCACATTGTTGAGTCTGCACCTGATACACAATACGTATTAGCGCTTGATGCTGATGCTACACGCCTAAAACGGGTAGAAGAAAACATGACTCGCCTTAAGCACACTGTCGATATCAAGCAAGGTGATGCAGCTAATCCTAATACCTGGTGGGACGGAAAGCCCTTCGACAGAATATTACTGGATGCCCCCTGCTCTGCTACCGGCGTGATTCGACGTCACCCAGATATTCGCTGGCTTCGAAAAGCCAATGACATCCACAACTTAGCACAGCTTCAACGCCGCATTTTAGATACGCTCTGGGGCTTGTTAAAACCAGGCGGCACGCTGCTTTATGCAACATGTTCTATTTTGCCAAAAGAGAACATGGCGCAAATACAGCAGTTCCTCGCCGACACTCCAGATGCCTCGTTATCGCCCATAGTGAAAACAGAAACCGTTGATAAACCAGGGCGCCAGATAACGCCTGGTGAGCAACAAATGGATGGTTTCTACTATGCGAGGCTGGTAAAGTCATCAGACTGAGTTCAATAGTTGTGCAACGTCACAAGTTTAAGACCTGCACGAATATGAAGGCAAAATAATAACGATGAAGATCATCATTTTAGGGGCCGGCCAAGTAGGCGGAACACTTGCTGAAAACCTAGTAGGTGAAAATAACGAAATAACGGTTATTGACTCTGACCCCACTATATTGCGCGCACTTCAAGACCGCCTTGATTTACAAGTAGTAACCGGCGTGGGTTCACACCCTGACGTGTTGCGTAAGGCCGGTGCGGAAGATGCAGATATGCTGATTGCCGTAACCAATAGTGATGAAAGCAATATGTTGGCCTGTCAGGTGGCCTACAGCCTATTTAAAACACCCACAAAAATCGCTCGCGTGCGCTCTGAACAGTACATCATTTACCAAGAGCAGCTATATAAGCAGCAAGACATTCCCGTTGACCACATTATCGCTCCTGAGCAGTTGGTAACTAAGGCCATCAAACGTCTTATTGACTACCCGGGTGCACTTCAGGTGGTTGAGTTTGCTGAAGGCAAGGCCAGCCTTGTTGCGGTTAAAGCCTATTACGGTGGCTTATTGGTAGGCCACGCGTTATCTGCGCTTAAAGACCACATGCCAAACGTTGAAACCCGGGTTGCTGCCATTTACCGACGCGGCCGCCCTATTCGGCCGTTAGGTACCACGGTTATTGAGGCCGATGATGAAGTGTTCTTTATTGCCGCTACCAAGCACATTCGCGCAGTAATGAGTGAACTTCAAAAGCTCGAATCAAGCTACAAACGAATTATGATAGCCGGTGGTGGCTTGATTGGTGCAGGCCTAGCGAAAAAGTTAGAGCACAATCATAACGTTAAGCTTATTGAATACAGCCCAGAAAGGGCCAAATATTTATCTGCGAACTTAGATAAAACCATTGTATTTAGCGGTGACGCGTCTGACCCTGAATTGCTAAGTGAAGAAAACATCGAGCAAGTTGACGCTTTCATAGCCGTTACCAACGACGATGAAGCGAATATTATGTCAGCCATGCTGGCAAAGCGTATGGGTGCACAAAAAGCCATGGTGCTTATCCAGCGAAGTGCTTATGTGGACTTGGTGCAAGGCGGTGAGATAGATATCGCGTTTTCACCTCAACAAGCCACTATTTCGGCGCTACTGACTCACGTACGTCGCGGTGACATTGTAAACGTGTACTCCTTACGACGAGGTGCTGCCGAGGCTATTGAAGCGATAGCGCACGGTGATGAAAATACCTCTAAGGTGGTTGGCAAACAAATAGGCGATATTAAATTACCGCCAGGCACCACGATTGGCGCTATTGTTCGAGACGATCAGGTGATTATTGCTCACAGCGATACCAAGATTGAAGCAAACGATCATGTAATTTTGTTCTTGGTTGATAAGAAGTACATCAACGACGTGGAAAAGCTGTTCCAACCCAGCGCATTTTTCTTTGGCTAGCGCTTTTGCAAAGCGTCATAGGTGCCGCAAGATTAAAAGTTGAAGACATAAAAATAAAGGGCGATATTTATCGCCCTTTTTTTTAGCTCGTATCAAAACTACCGGTTTATTTGTTAACTGCGCCAGAACGTTGGTGAGAACAAGACCAGCAATGAGAAGACCTCTAGTCGCCCAAATACCATGGCAATCACCAGTATCCATTTGCCTGCGTCAGTAACATCAGCATAGTTGGCCGCTACGCTGCCCAATCCCGGACCTAAGTTATTCAGCATGGCCGCAGTAGCGGTAAAGGCGCTTAGGTTATCTAAACCCGTGGCAATCAAGCCTATCATAATGATAACAAACACCACTGCATAAGCTGAAAAGAACCCCCATACGGCCTCTACTACTCTGTCAGGCATGGCACGGTCGCCAAACTTAACGCTGTATACTGCTTTCGGGTGAATTAGCCTATCAACCTCACGCTTGCCTTGTAGAAACAGTAGGCACACGCGTACTACTTTTAAGCCCCCACCCGTGGAACTTGCGCACCCGCCGATAAAGCTTGAAAAAATAAGCATAATAGGGAGGAATGCCGGCCAGACTGAAAAATCAGTGGTTGCAAACCCTGCTGTGGTACTAATAGATACCGCTTGGATCATAGCTTGATCTAAAGCCTGCTCTGCCGAGCTATAGTAGCCTGATAGTGTAAGTACTAAGAAACAAATCCCGATGAGTGAGGCTTGAATGATAAAGAACGCCTTAAACTCTGGATCGTTAAAATAGCCTTTAACCGAACGAGAGCTCACCGCCGCATAGTGTAATGAGAAGTTTAACGCAGCAATAAGCAAAAACACGGTACACACCACGTTTACCATAGGACTATTAAAATAGCCTAAGCTGGCGTCGTGGTTCGAAAAGCCACCAATAGCAACCGTTGAGAAAGAATGGCAAATCGCATCAAAAACATTCATTCCCGCAAGCCAGTATGCACCGGCACATGCAATGGTTATGGATAGGTAGATGTACCACAAATGCTTTGCCGTATCGGCAATACGCGGAGTCATTTTATTATCTTTAACTGGGCCAGGAGTTTCTGCCCGATAAAGCTGCATGCCCCCTACTCCAAGGATAGGTAAAATGGCAACTGCGAGTACGATGATACCCATGCCGCCTAACCACTGAAGTTGTTGACGGTAAAACTGTACTGAGTGAGGAAGAAAATCTATCCCCTCGATAACCGTAGCTCCCGTTGTAGTCAGGCCAGAAAATGACTCAAAGAAAGCATCGGTTACCGTCATGCTTGGTTGCTCTAGCAAGATAAGTGGAATTGCCCCCACGCTTGCTAGTACTGACCAAAACAACGCAACAATCAGAAACCCTTCTCGTGCTCTTAAGTCATTTTTCTGCTGACGGTTGGGATACCACAATGCCATACCGCCGATGACACAAAATATAAATGCGAGGATAAAAGGCAGACCACTGCCATCTTGATAAATCAACGACACGATAGCGGGAGGGATCATGGTTACGCTAAAAAGCGCAATTAATAACCCAAGTATTCGTATGATGGCACGGTAGTGCATTGTTTGTTATGCCTTTATTTTTATAGTGCGCATAAGGACTACTGAGCCCTAGTTACAATGTGCTTTTTGATATGGTTTCAAAAAGCGAATCTATCTACGTGAAACAAGGTAGATGAAATCCTATACGTTACGCATAGGGTTTTGATTATAGGACTATAATGAACAAGGGGAAACCTTTGTCTCCCCACTGCATTAGGCTAATTACACATAAAGGCACCTGATCTTTTCACTAGGAAAAAACCAACCACTTTTATTTTTTTAGTTTTCTATTTCATAGCAAGCACGGTTTTGACCATCTGAGTAATACTCGCATTGGCTTCACTAATGCTTTGCGCCAGCATATACGCAGGTGTAGTAACAAGCTTTGCGTCATTATCAACAACCACCTCATCAACTGGGCACTCTACATGCGTGGCTCCTAAGGCATTCAACCCACCAGCCGTGGCTTCGTCATTGCCAATGGTCAGTTTAGTTTTGTTGCCATACACTTTTGCTGCTAGCGCAGGTGCAATACACGCATACGCTGTGGGCTTTTTAGCTTGTGCAAAGGCTTTGCACACTGTCAGCACCTCTTCGTTAAAGGTACAATTTTCACCGTCTACAGCGAACGTGCACAGGTTCTTTGCAGCGCCAAAGCCACCAGGTAAAATAAGTGTGTCAAAAGCAGTTACGTCGCACTCAGTCACGGGTTTTATATCACCTCGGGCAATACGGGCCGATTCTACTAACACATTTCGGGTTTCACCTTCTGATACCTCACCGGTTAAGTGATTGACTACATGCAGTTGGTTTACATCTGGAGCAAAACACTGGTAAGACGCACCTTCTTGCTCAATGGCTAAAAGTGTCAATACCGCTTCGTGTAACTCAGCCCCGTCAAACACACCACTACCACTTAAAATAACGGCTACTTGTTTCATATTGTCCTCCTAGACGCTATGCCATCTACTTATTCAAAATTTGGCTATTAAACACACAACTGTTCAAAAAAAGTTCTTAATAATACGTGTATACATTGTTAATGGTTATGCTACATTACTTGACCAACTTGGTTAAACCAAAAATAAACGTACACCAAGTTATCCACATAAAATGGAATGATAAGTAGCAGGTACGCTGTTTTCACACCTAAGTCTCATTCCCTTATTTTTCTTGATTTGAAAGGTGATCTTTAACTTGACAAAGATCATCCGGATCACTGTGCCCAAAATTTTAGATCACAAAGTTATCCACAGGCGAAATGCGATCCGCTATCGACCTTAATGTTCCTTCATGATATGGCGATCTGCCCTAGCCTGTGGCATCCTTGCGCTCATATTCTCTATTGGAAAATCGCCATCTATGCCTGATTCTAAAAAGCCTCCATTTATTCTTGTCGATGGATCGTCATATCTTTTTCGTGCCTTTCACGGTTTACCACCATTAACCAACTCAAAAGGCCAAGACACCGGTGCTATTTATGGTGTTGTGAACATGCTTAAAAGCTTGATCAAACAATACAACCCGACGCATATGGCGGTGATTTTTGATGCTAAAGGCAAGACCTTTCGCGATGACATCTATAAAGAGTACAAAGCGAACCGTCCTCCGATGCCGGATGAGCTAAGAAGCCAAATCGAACCGTTGCACGCCATCATTAAGGCAATGGGATTACCTGTTATTGTTGAATCGGGTGTAGAAGCTGATGACGTGATTGGCACGTTAGCCAAACACGCCACAGAAAAAGGTATTGATACCCTTATCAGCACCGGCGATAAAGACATGGCGCAACTAGTAAATGAACATGTCACCTTAATCAACACCATGACAAACCAACTGATGGATGTCGAAGGTGTAAATACGAAGTTTGGTATTCCACCGGAGCTTGTGATCGACTTCCTTGCGCTTAAGGGCGATAAAGTCGATAACATCCCAGGTGTACCTGGTGTAGGTGATAAAAGTGCACAAGCCTTGTTAAACGGTATTGGCGGTATCGACGACATATATAAGAACCTGGATAAAATTGCAGATCTGTCGTTTAGAGGCAGTAAGTCGATGGCGGCTAAAATGCAGGAATACGAAGAGCAAGCTCGGCTTTCTTATACCCTAGCTACTATCAGCATCGATCTTGACCTTGACTATGATGTCGAAGCTCTTATGCCTTGCCAAGCCGATAACGAACAACTTCGCGATCTGTTTGCCGAATACGAGTTCAAACGCTGGCATGCAGAAGTAAGCGCGCTAATAGTTGGCGGAGATACCTCAGCTGCCAATTCAAGCGCCGACGAAAGCAAAAGTGACAGCGTAGAAGATACCGAACAAAGTTTAGCGGTAGAAATAGATAAGTCGAAGTATGAGACCGTGCTTGATGAGGCGCGTTTTAACGCTTGGGTAGCGAAGCTAGAAAAAGCCGAACTCATCGCTTTTGATACCGAGACAACCAGCCTTAACTACATGGATGCGGAGTTAGTTGGTGTTTCATTTTGTATAGAGGAAGGTGAAGCAGCTTATGTGCCTGTTGCTCACGATTATCCAGATGCACCCGCCCAGCTATCACGGGAATTTGTATTAGACGCATTAAAGCCTATTTTAGAATCGGACACCGTGATCAAAGTAGGCCAACACATAAAATACGACAAAAATGTGTTAGCGAACTATAACATTACCTTAAACGGCATCGGCTTTGACACCATGCTTGAGAGCTATGTACTAAACAGTACCGCACAGCGCCATGATATGGACTCACTTGCCCTAGCCTACCTTGGTCATAAAACTATTCACTTCGAAGAGATTGCGGGTAAAGGCGCAAAGCAGCTAACGTTTAATCAAATTAGCCTTGAAGAAGCTGGGCCTTATGCCGCAGAAGATGCTGATATCACGCT
Source organism: Alteromonas sp. AO-Serp (assembly GCF_017849675.1). Lineage (NCBI taxonomy): Bacteria > Pseudomonadati > Pseudomonadota > Gammaproteobacteria > Alteromonadales > Alteromonadaceae > Alteromonas > Alteromonas sp. AO-Serp. The sequence continues at coordinate 5,137 of NZ_JAFLMX010000164.1, read as the reverse complement.
TCGCTTACACAACGCTATTTGGACGAAGTTGAAAGAAATTCCTGAGCTTAAAAATCTATTGATAGATGTTGAGGTTCCCCTAGCCTGTGTACTTTCTCGTATGGAACAGGAAGGTGTATTGATAGACAGCCAAAGGCTGCGTCAGCAAAGCCAGGATCTTGCCACCCGGATTGCCGAGCTTGAAAGTGAAGTACATGAGGAAGCTGGCGAGCCATTCAACTTAGGTTCTACTAAACAGCTTCAACATGTCTTGTTCGAAAAAATGTCGCTACCGATCATAAAGAAAACGCCTAAAGGGGCGCCGTCTACTTCTGAGGACGTACTGCAAGAACTTGCGCTTGAGTACCCGTTGCCGAAAAAGATCATGGAATACCGTGGCCTAACCAAGCTAAAGAATACCTACACGGATAAACTTCCTAAGATGATCAATCATCGTACGGGTCGAGTGCATACTTCTTATCACCAAGCAGTAACCGCCACGGGACGACTCTCTTCCACCGATCCTAACTTACAGAACATCCCTATCCGAAATGAGGAAGGACGCCGCGTACGTCAGGCATTTGTACCAAGAGAAGGAAATAAGTTCGTCGCTGCCGACTACTCGCAAATTGAATTGCGAATAATGGCTCACCTTTCGGGTGATAAGGGTCTATTAGACGCCTTTGCACATGGCAAAGATATTCATAAAGCTACAGCGTCTGAAGTGTTTGGTGTTCCACTAGATGAAGTAACCACTGAACAGCGTCGCAGTGCAAAAGCGATTAACTTTGGCTTAATTTACGGTATGAGTGCCTTTGGGTTGTCGAAGCAACTTAATATTCCACGTAATGAAGCACAAAAATATATGGATCTTTACTTCGAACGCTACCCAGGCGTGCTTGAGTATATGGACTCAACGCGTGAGAGCGCCAAGGATAAAGGTTATGTAGAGACCGTATTTGGTCGCAGACTTTATTTGCCTGATATTAAAGCCAGTAATGGTGCACGTAGAAAAGGCGCAGAGCGCGCAGCGATAAACGCGCCTATGCAAGGCACAGCGGCAGACATTATTAAGATGGCGATGATCAAAGTTGATGACTGGATTAGAAAAAATGCATCTGATGATGTGACAATGATGATGCAGGTGCACGATGAATTGGTTTTTGAAATAAAAGAAGACAAAGTGGAAACCTATGTCTCTACTATTACTGCTCTTATGGAAAGCGCAGCTACGCTAAATGTTCCGCTGGTTGTTGAGGCTGGTGTGGGCGAAAACTGGGATGAAGCGCACTAGTTTGGTAATTAGATTACAGTTTTTACATTAAAAGGCGCGTTATATTCATTAAATTTGGTAATTTAATTACATAACACCCTTGCCTTTTCTGTGCTTTGTTGTAATATTACACATGTAGGGTACAGAGGTGAGAAAGCTGTTTTCAAACCTTTGCTTTAACCCCGACAGTTTTGTCGGGGTTTTTTTATATCTGCGGAAAATAAATAATTCATAAATATCAATAACTTAAAAAATAAAGCGAATTTTATCTTAATTTTTCTGAACTTCTCTATTTATCACGACTCTATATCTACGGTTTTTATGTGTTTTCTCTCAGTTTACGCCTCGCTCTATGCGGGGCGTTCTTTTTTCTAACACCCCATCATACCTATCCATCGGGCACGTCAGATCAGCACAAACGGTAAGGGTGAATTGCGCTACTGTACTTCGCTATCAGACTCTTCTGTTTCGTCTTGTTTATCTAAGCCAAACCACGTATCCAAAATACGCTCTAATTCGGGTAACCCGTGCTTATTTAATGACGAGAAGGTTTGCACGGTAACATCGCCCATAAATGCCATCGCAGCTTCACGCGCCATTAACAGCTGTGCCTTTCGCTTACCGCTTTTAAGTTTGTCGGCTTTAGTGAGAAGTGCCAGTACTGGAATATTTGAGGCTACTGCCCAATGGATAAGATCTTGGTCTAAATCTTTGAAGGGGTGACGAATATCCATTAAAACGACTAATCCTTTAAGGGACTTGCGCTTTTGAAGATATTCACCAAGTGACGCCTGCCACTTCTTTTTCATGGCTACTGGCACTTTTGCAAAGCCATATCCTGGCAAATCAACCAAGCGTAAGTCTTCTTCTAATTCAAAGACGTTGATCAATTGGGTGCGACCCGGTGTTTTACTGGTTCTTGCCAAGTTCTTCTGACGAGTTAACGTGTTAAGTGCACTCGATTTACCCGCATTAGAGCGGCCCGCGAACGCTACTTCAATTCCGGTATCATTCTTTAAATGACGAATATCAGGTGCGCTCGTAAAGAATTTTGCTTTGGTGTAATACGACATCTAGACTTACCTCCACATGCGTCTCAACCTTCGGTTTACAGTTTTTTAATGAATAAACCAACTAAAAACCATAGTTTTATCATGGAATAGGTTTTTCTGACGCGTTAAATGTGTAAAATACGCATGATATCACGTATATCACGCGAGCCGTTGGATCCATTTAAGAGATTTATTATGAAAAAACTGTGTTTGTTGGTATGTATGTCTTTAGGTTTAAGCGCAACTGCTATGGCAGAAGGCGACGCCGAGGCAGGTAAAGCGAAATCTGCAGTATGTGCAGCCTGTCATGGCCCTGATGGTAACAGCATGATTGACATGAACCCAAAGATTGCTGGCCAGCATGAGAAGTACATTGTTAAGCAATTAACCGAATTTAAACTTGCCTCTCAAACAGGTGGCGAGGAAGGTCGTAACAATGCTGTGATGAACGGCATGGCTGCCCCACTTTCAGAGCAAGACATGAAAGACCTAGCCGCTTATTTCTCAAGCCAAGAGCCAAAGGCGGGTGAAACACCAGAGCAATACGTTGAAGCTGGCCGTGCATTGTACCAAGGTGGCGACGAGTCTCGAGGCGTAACTGCATGTATCGCGTGTCACGGTCCTAAGGGCAACGGCATGGGCTTAGCAGGTTTCCCTGATATCAGCGGTCAACATGCAACTTACACTGCAGCTCAATTGAAAGCATTCCGTTCAGGCCAACGTCACAATGACATGAATGGCATGATGCGTGATATTGCGATGAAATTAACCGACGAAGATATTGAGATTTTATCTAACTATATCGCGGGCTTACACTAAGCATTACCGTTTTTGCACATTGTTGTTAAAAATTTGTTACCGAAAAAGTTGTATTTTGAAATTATTCGTGTAATCTAACGGCGTAGTTTGTAGGTGCCTTTGAAAAGCTACAAGCTAAATAACAAGAATAATAATAAAAATGCAGCATGGAAGACGGGATAAAGAGCCACGAGGGCCAAAAACAACAATACAGCTCTGCTAACAATAAAAATAAGGGGAGCACGGCTAGGGAAGCAAAATACACATAGAAGTGTATAACGGGAGAGGTGTCATCTGACACTCATACAATGTAAGGTGATGGTGAGAACCATCACCTTTTTCTTTTTTAAGCCCCTTATTATTGTTCACTTTCCTATGTACTGTCCTTTATGCAAAAGCGCTAACGCGCCATCTCACTATCACTCAGATAAAAAGCGCGATTACCTCCAATGCAATCAATGCAAACTCGTTTATGTTTCTCCTGAATTCTTGCCATCTAAAGAAGTAGAAAAGCAGGAGTATGACCTTCACGAGAATAGCTTTGAAGACGAAGGGTATCGAAAGTTTTTAGGAAAGGTTTTAACGCCACTTACACCTTTTATAAAAGACATGAAATTTGGTGAACTCCGAGGACTAGACTTTGGCTGTGGCCCTGCGCCTGTTTTAGCAAGTATGCTGGAAGAAGAAGGCGTTAGGATGAATATGTACGATCCCTTCTATGCACACAACTTATCGGTACTTGAGCAAAGCTATGACATAGTGACATGTACAGAGGCTATAGAACACTTTCACGCCCCTCATGTGGAATGGGCGCTTTTTAACAAACTTGTAGCTTCTGGTGGCGTTCTTGCCATCATGACCAAGCGCGTACTTGATAAAGCCAGGTTTGCAAATTGGCACTATAAAAACGACGTCACCCACGTTAGCTTTTTCAGCGAAGCAACCTTTCAATATTTGGCACAACGAGATGGCTATGATGTCACTTTTCCTGCCAGCGATGTCGCTCTATTGAGAAAGCGCTGAAACAAATTCCCGTAATACTTTATGTTCCCCGTATTGATTTTGCACTGCATACCCAAAGATCAATACGTAGACACTAATTCGCGCTATAATAGCGCTGTTTTTTCACACTCTTTGTTATTTGGAAATTATGGCACGTTCAAAGAAATCACGTAAAGTCGGCCTAATCGGCGTTCGTAAAGATCCTGACTTTAAACCAAGCGAAAACCGTAAATCAGACTCGCCTCGCCCTAAAAAGCATAAAGGTAAGCCCGCTGGTAATCGCCACAATGTTGAACAGAAAAAAGTGACGGGCAAAAAGAGTGCTGAGAATAAAGATCCGCGCCACGGCAGTAAAAAGCCTATTCAGCTTGTAAAAGCAGTGACGCCCACCCCTGCTCAAAAGAAAAAGTACGCCACACCAGCCCAAGAACTGGCAGCGCTTGAAGCAGATCAACGCTTGTCAGATTTACTCGACAAACTTGACGACGATAAACCGCTCACCCGTGAGCAACAAGCTTATGTCGACGAGAAGATGGCACGCCACCGCATTCTTTGTGACCTATTAGGAATAGTAGAAGAGGATGATGAAGACGACGATATGGATCCGTTTAATGATTTAGACGCTATTAATATCGACGACTTTAAGCACTAATAAAAAACGGGAAAGAGTCATGCTTTGGGCAGTACTTTCAGGCATCGCGCTACTAATTATTCTTGCGCTAGGTTTTTACGCAGGCAAACTGCTGTTTATGTTAAAACAACAAAAAGAGCGACAAGAAGCGGCAAGGCAGTCGCGCGTAGCTACTATCACAGACAGTATCATTGTGATAGCCAAGGCAATGGAGCAACAGCAGTGTGATTTATCAGAAGGTGTTATTCGCATCGTGAATTTACTTAACGCCCTTCCCATAAACTCACCACCAGACTTTAAAGCGCAGTACCCTCAAGTTCACGCGCTTTTCACCGAGGTCAGTGGATTTGCCATTTTGGAAGCAAGACAACAGCTACCGAAAAATGAGCGAAGAAAGCAAGA